>JAFDIC010000432.1 GCA_019308525.1 Deltaproteobacteria bacterium | reverse complement strand
CCGTTGTTTCCCTCCTTCAACATCCCTTTCTGGTAGTAGGTCTTCATCCTTGAGTATCGACTCTTCATCCTGTTTTTAAGGGCCCTTATGGTGGGATTGGAAACCGCTGTTACGTCCTGTGCCCATGCGGCGGGCGGGGTCAGTAGGGCCACGCGGATTTTGAAGAGAAAAGAGTCCTTACCCTTTGTCTTGGGAAGGTTCTCAGTCCCGGGTTTTTCGCCTCGAATATCCTTGACGATCTCTCCGGCCACGGACTCCACCTTTTCTGCGGGGAAGTAGATATTGATGGTTACGCAGGCAAATCCCGCAAATGCAATTAACGCGGTGGCAAGAACAGTGATTTTCCAGGATCTCATCATGACCTCCATTGCTTGATGAATTGGCGAAAGCAGACCCCTTGCCCTGTCACGACCGCCTCCAGGAGTCCTTTACACAGCTTCGGCACGGCCTGCTAACGGATAACTGCCCGACTTTCAGGTGAAATAGCCCTCTTGATCCTCTTCACCATGTCTTTGAAGCTTATTCGATTGTCGGGATTCCTATTTACAACATTTACCCCTGAAATGCCACTTCTTTTTACCAGGTATTCTTCACCTCCCTCCCTTATGGTGCCGTTGACCTTAAAGACATCGTTTTCCAGGATTGCCCGAATGCCGATCCTGCTATAGTTGAAGTTCTTGAAAAAGGAGGCGAGCATGCCAGCAAGACCCATGAAGGGACTCTGGCCGCCTCCTATCCGGGCGATATTGTCCACAGCCCTTATGCTTATCTTTTGAGGGATCCTCTTCTTTTTGACAGTCTCCAGCATGAGGTCAAACCTTTGAGGTTGGCCAAAGGCGATCTCAAGGTCCTTCACGTAGCCCCTCAAGACGCCTTGAATCTCGCCGAAGGAAGTTCCTCTTGTCAGATCCTCCAGGAGCAGGTCATTGATTCGGATGTTTAGTTTGAAAAGGGGGCCCGGGGCAAAGGGATCCGAAACCGTGATTCCGGAGAATATGATTTGGCCTCCGTAGGCCTCGGCCGTAATCTCGCCCCTTGTGGATATCCTGCTCCTTTCCATCCGGATCAAATCCAACGTGCCCTGTACTGTGCCGTGCGTCGTGGGCATTTTGAGTTTAGACAATATGGGCTGGATATCCAGGGAATTGACATCAAGACTCGTGCTCAGGGCTGTTTTCTTTCCACTGAACAGGTCTTCCAACTGGAACGGCCCCAGTTCTATTCTACCCCCAACCAGGGAAAGGCCCACGGGTGATTCACTCCTCAACCTGTTGGGTCCTGCGACAAGGGGTAAACTTACAGGCTGGGGCTTGAGTGCGGGAAGGATCATGGTGTCAATTGTCAAGAAGCCTGGGCCCTGGTCCATCCGGGGCGTCTTGCTCAAACCGTGCTCCAGCCATAAAGGCAGGTCGAGATTGATGCCTTTCAATGAAAAGTGCCCTTGCTCCGTGGAAAGTTCACCATTGTGTAAAAGGAGTCGGCCCAGGAGCGACCAATCTTTTCCCCTGGCAAGGAGTTTAAGTTTCGATGAAAAGGAGCCACTCACATTCAGTTTACCCAACAGAGGCTTTTCGGCCTTAAAGGGTTCAGAGAGGAACATGAGAAAGAGGGGCTTCAGGGGTGTGGGGGGGATATCCATGGAGATTCGAGCATGAATCCGCCCCCCCTGATTTGAAAAGATGCCTCCCAGGGAAAGGGAAATCACGTCCTTGAGCGCAAGTCTCAGGGATTTTATGCTCATGGCCCTGTCATCAGGGTTGAAGGTCCCTTCATATGATAAGCTGAGGGGATATTTGCCAAGGTCAACGTAGAAACGGTCATAGAGGAGTTCACCTGACAGGATGGCAGCCCTCACGGTCGCGGTTCCACGATAAGTCCGGAGGTCCACCTGTCCACTTGCCTGAATCTCAAGGCCAAGGCCTTCGCCCATAATGGCCCCGTCCCCGTTTTGAAAATCAAGCTCCTTTACTTTGAGCATGGAATGGAACCGTATCCACCCATCCCTTGCTACGACTGCTTCCGCTTTCAAGACATCAGAGGAAGAAAACATCCAATCCTTGGGGAGAAGCAACATTTTCCTGGCAGATCTGAAGAGGTGAAGCCCTTTCGTTTCAAGGGTGAGATGCATCTGATTCGGCTCAGCCCTGATCCTACCCGTGACCTTTCCCAGGAGAGGAGAGCTGATACTGATTCCATCCAGAGTAAAGGAACGGCCTCTGCTGTCCCATTGGCCCCGTCGGACTTTGAGGACGGTATCCAGGAGTTTTTCCTCTCGTCCGTCCCGCAGAACATTGAGGAAGGGGATGTGGGCGTTGAAGTCTTCCAGGATGAGCTGGTATGGATTGCCGGACAGGGAGAATGATGCCTTGAAAGGGCTGGTTCTGATCTTCTTCCCGATCGAGGCCAGGGTATTGCCGGCGACAATATCGCCGGAGATCTCCACTTTGGGGTAGAGGCCCTTAAGGTTGACGTGGCCTGAAAGGAAACCCTTTAGGTGGTATTCTTCCTGGGAGAAGCTGAACCGATTGTTCTTGAGTATAGCAGTAAGGTCGGCATTCAATGTTCCCTTTTCTTTCGTGCCGAGGCCGCTCACCCGACCAGAAATACGTATAGGGCCGTCAAAATCAAGGGCGCCAAATTTCGTCTTGAGGGAAGCCCCAAGGTAAGGCAACAGCGATCTCGGAAAGATGTGCGAATCAGAGATCTTGACGGCAGCGCGGGTGGGAGGTCCCAGACTCAACCCAAGCTCTCCCCTCAATTGTAACACCTTCTCTCCCTGTATGAGGAAAGAAGGGGCCTTGATCTCTTTCTTGGCAATATCCACTTGCATCCTTTCCCCGAGTTCGAACATCAGGGGTATACCGGTGTCCCGGCTCCCCCTGTTGGCCTTGAGCAGGTTGAGACCCAGTTCAAGCCTATCAATCGTCCCGTTCCTGCCTATGGAATCATATCGGCCTTCCGATATGAGCCGGATATCCTTCAAGGTATATTCCTTGTCAAGATCTCCCTCAACCCCGCTGAGCCGGATCTGGATGGACGGTCTCGAAAAGTTGCCCCTCACGAGGATCAGGCCCTTAGGTTTGCCATGTAGCCTGATCCTCTTGGAGGCGTAAGAGAAGTCGTTATTGCCCGTGACACATTTCACGCTACCGGTGATATCCCATTTCTGTGCCTTCCTCAGGGCACTAATGCTGCCGTAGAGGCTGAGAGGTCCGGAAAAGACCAGGGCCCCTTTGCCAGTGCCAACCAAGCCGGTGATG
>JAFDIC010000431.1 GCA_019308525.1 Deltaproteobacteria bacterium | reverse complement strand
GAAATCTTAATTCCTAGGGACGCTCTCTTGTGTTTGAAAGGTATCAGGGATCGAGTTCAAGTATATGGAGTCGATTTCAGCGGGGCGAGAGATGCCGGGGAAAGGATTTGGATTATAGAGGCGGCGGTAGAGGGAAAGGTGCTCTCTATCGGGCGCTGTTTCAAGGCCAGGGACCTAGCCGAGTCAGGCAGGGATCGTGAAAAGTGCCTCCGCGCCCTGAGGGAATTCATTGCTGCTCGCCCTACTGCCCTGTTCGGCCTGGACTTTCCCTTCGGCCTACCAAGGAAACTGGTTGGGCAGGAGAGCTGGGAAGAATTCATCCTGGCATTCCCTCGACTCTACAGGGATCCCGAGCACTTTAGAGATACCTGTCTCAAAAGGGCTTCAAACAGGGAACTGAGGAGACTCACGGATATCCAGTGCAAGGCCCCCTTATCTCCCTATAACCTCAGAATGTACAAGCAGACCTTCTATGGAATCACTGAAATAATCCATCCCCTGGTCCGGAGTAAACTTGCCTCTGTCATACCCATGCAAAGGCCGCGGGCGGGAAAACCACGGCTCATGGAGATCTGCCCCGCCTCCACGCTAAAGGCGGAGGGTCTCTACCGGAGATATAAGGAGACATCGAGGAAGGACGAGGGTATTCTGGCTCGAGCGGAAATCCTGTCCACCCTCGGGACGAGGTGGCATCTGAAGATCCAGGAGGGGGAGATCCAGGAGCTTATCCTTGAAGATCATGACGGCGATGCCCTGGACAGCGTGGTGGCTGCCCTTGCCGTCTTCCGCAACCTTGGAAGAGCGTTGATTGTGCCAGAGGAGCCCGAATACCTGGTTGAGGGGTACGTCTTTGTCTGAGACCTCTCGATTGGACGAGCATTCAGATTCCCAGGCAAGCTTTTGATGATTTTTCCTTGACAAAGCTGGGGGTGGATACTAAAAAGCTAATGATCATAAGTTCCTATGATCATATGAGCCTCTGTCATACTTCTACATGGAAATGAAACCCCGCAGGCCCTTAAGTAAGAAAGAAGACTAACATACCTTGCTGACAAATTCGAGCCCCGATATGACGTTGAGAGCAGTTCAGGGCATATTACCCCGATTGCCTGATAGGTAGACGTTTGTGCTTGCTTTGTTTAAAGTTAGATCGGGCACTGTATTTACATTGCCAGGGTGTGGAGCCTGACATAGATGAAGAGATATAGGGTAGCGGTAATCCCCGGGGACGGGATCGGCATGGAAGTGGTGCCCGAAGGGGTCAGGGTCATCCAAGCCCTGTCTGAGAGATACCAGTTCGGGGTTACCTTTGAGGAGTTCCCCTATTCCTGTAAGTACTACCTGGAAAAGGGGACGATGATGCCTGAGGATGGAATCCAACGGCTTGCTGAACATGATGCCATCCTGTTGGGGGCCGTAGGTGATCCGAGTGTCCCCGACCACATTTCTCTATGGGGTTTGCTCATACCTATTCGTAGACAATTCAAACAATATGTCAACTTGCGGCCCGTAAGGCTGTTGAAAGGGATCCAATCTCCCCTGAAAAACCGTGCGCCGGGAGAAATCGAGTTCTATATTGTGAGAGAGAACAACGAAGGTGAATACTCCGAAATAGGGGGGCGTTTGTACAGGGGGACGGACATGGAAACGGCCATCCAAGAGGCCGTTTTTACACGCCGGGGTGTAGACCGAGTAATGAGACACGCCTTCGAATTGGCCAAGAGCAGACCAAAAAAACATTTGACCTCGGCAACAAAGTCCAATGGAATTATTCATACCATGACCTTTTGGGACGAGCGATTTGCCGCGATAGGCAAAGAGTATCCCGAGGTGAGAACAGATCAATATCATATTGATATCCTAACCGCGCACTTGGTGCAGCACCCAGACTGGTTTGACGTAATCGTGGCAAGTAACCTTTTCGGTGACATCCTTTCTGACCTAGGCCCCGCGGTTGCCGGCGGGATAGGACTCGCCCCTTCGGCCAATATTAATCCTGAGCGAGAGTTTCCGTCCATGTTTGAACCGGTGCATGGCTCGGCCCCTGATATTGCTGGTAAGGGAATTGCCAACCCCATAGGTATCCTATGGTCGGCGGTGATGATGCTGGAATTTCTCGGGGAAAGTGAAGCGTCTCAGGCCTTAATGCACTCTATAGAGAGGGTCGTAGCTGACGGAAAGGCTTTGACCCCTGATCTGGGCGGCAGCGCCCGGACGAGGGAATTCACGGATGCCCTGCTGGACACCTTGGCAAAGGGATAGCTAGGATTCAAGCTTCGGCTTCCGGGAAGTATTTTGAGTCCATTGGACATGCACTTGGCCCCGGAATGCGTGACCAATAAAGCCCGGCAAAGGGGTAAGTACTCATGGCCAATGTCCTATTGAAAAATCTTACAAAGAGATTTGAAGATGTGATAGCTGTCAACAAGGTCAACCTGGAAATCAGGGACCGTGAGTTCATTGTGCTTGTGGGTCCTTCTGGTTGCGGGAAGACAACAACCCTGCGAATGATCGCAGGGCTGGAAGATATTACTGAAGGAGAGATATATATCGGAGACCGGTTGATAAACAATCTTCCCCCAAAGGATCGCAATATTGCCATGGTTTTTCAGAGTTACGCCCTTTATCCGCACATGAACGTGTTCGACAATATGGCCTTTGGTCTCAAAATGCGCAAGATGCCGAGAGGGGAAATAGAGATCAGGGTCAAGAAAGCAGCGGAAATCCTGGGGATTGAATCTCTACTGGAAAGAAAACCCAAGCAGCTTTCAGGAGGGCAAAGACAGAGGGTAGCCGTGGGTAGGGCGATTGTGCGGGATCCGCAGGTGTTTCTCTTTGATGAACCATTGAGCAACCTGGACGCAAAGCTTCGGGTCCAGATGAGAACAGAGCTCAAGAAGCTGCATGAAAGACTTCAAGCTACGGTGGTATATGTAACCCACGACCAGGTCGAGGCCATGACCATGGGGGACCGGATCGTTGTTATGAAAGACGGAGTGGTGCAGCAGGTGGGCACACCCCTCGAGCTTTACAACAGGCCTTCGAATCTGTTTGTAGCAGGCTTCATAGGTAGTCCATCCATGAACTTCATTCCCTGTCGCCTAGTCGAGGAAGATGGTCGCCTATACCTGGATACCGGAGATTTCAAGGTTGTTTTACCTGATTTCGCGGTGCCCAAGTTGGCCCAGGTCAAGGAGAGGGATCTCGTTTTTGGCATCCGTCCGGAGGATATCTATGAGGAAAAAGAAGGGCAGGATCTGGGCA
>JAFDIC010000430.1 GCA_019308525.1 Deltaproteobacteria bacterium | reverse complement strand
TACAAATGAACTAAATGGTGAGTTGGAGAACTATTTCGTCTGTAAGAACTGCTTCAGTTTGAGTACCTACTGGTTCTACAAACTGCTCAGAGCGTCCACTCCATCCAGGAAGAGGAAGATACTCTCCAAGATAATGACGGAAGAGTGACAATCTAAGCTTTTTGAGTGTAGCCAAGGGAATGAAGCAGATACAGGCATGTACGAACTTTTAACAAGAACAACAAGGAGGTTATATGAACTCAGAAGCAGGAAATAAGGAAGCCAGAGCCCAGGCCAAAAAGTCGGCTGAGTTTTGCGCGGAATGTAACCAAGAGGTAGAAATCGATCTTGATTTCTCCCGATGGCAAAAGTGCCCATACTGCGGAGCGAAATTGCTTCCATGTGCGGGGTGCTGTCCAGTATTTCGCGATCTTATCGGATGTAGAGATTGCCCCTTTCCCCTGGAGGACGTCAATAGAGATTAACTAGCAATGAACACATAGGGAATGCCGGTCATCTGACCCTATTCCCTTAAAAGAGAGGGAGTCATAAGCATCAGCTTATACTCCCTTTTTTGTGCAGAAAGGAGGGTTTATGGAAAGGTTGTATTTGCCGGACTTTCCCGGAACCAGGTACCGGGTAAGTCTTGTAAGAGAAGATGACGTAAGCAACAGTTCCGAGTCCGTCAAGCCCATCCTCAACCCAGAGGATGCTTACCAGTATGTCCGAGGCGGGCTTGAAAGCAAGGACCGGGAATTTTTCGTATCAATCCTGCTTGATGCAAAGAATGTACCGCTGGGTGTCAGCCTCATAAGTATTGGTGATCTCACCTGTTCTGTAGTTCATCCGCGCGAGGTGTTCAAGGCTGCAATCCTGGCCTCGGCTTCAGGCATCATCGTGGCTCACAACCATCCATCCGGCAGTCCAGCACCCAGCAAGGATGATCTCCGTGTCACGTTCATGCTGAAACAAGCAGGAGAGATCATCAACATTCCCCTCCTGGACCACATCATAGTGGGGAGGGACACCTACTACAGTATGAAACAATCAGGACGGTTATAGGAGGTGAGCAATGGCAAGATTAGCATCACAGATGAAGATGGGGTTCTATGCAACCCCCGTAAAGGTAGTGAAAGGCATCAAGAAGATGCTCAGCATCCGTCCGCAGGCCAGACTTCTGGACACCTGCTGCGGCGAAGGTGAGGCTTTAAAAATCATCGCAGAAGGTACACAGGCAGAGACTTATGGGGCAGAGCTGGACAGGGAACGGTTCGGCAAGGCCAAGGAGGTGCTGGATCATGTTGTCTGGGGTGATGCCCTGCATGAGTTTATGTGCTCAAGAGGGGCTTTCGGCCTCCTATGGCTGAACCCCCCCTACGACAGTGATGAAGGCGCTTTCTACCAGGAAAGAGAACGGCTTGAGGTCAAGTTTCTCAACCGTCACTGGAACTACCTCCAGGACGGCGGGGTGCTCATATACATCATTCCCTTCTTCGTGTTGCGCAAGATTGGAGAGTTCTTTCGCAACAGGTGCAAGAACCTGTTCATCCTGTCCTTTCCCAGAGAAGAATATGACGCCTTCAAGCAGGTTGTGATCATCTGCGTAAAAGGAAGGCCGACCAAGGAGGAGGTTGAGCGGAACGTTGCTATATTTGAGACTGTTACGAAGCTGTACTCATGGGAAGCTCCTGAAAAACTGCCCACGACCGAAACTGCTGATCTTGTATATGACGTTCCCCCGGCTCCGGAAATCGACCAATTGATCTTCCGGTCAATCCGGCTCGACCCTGCCGAAGCCCTGCAGCGCGTCCAGAAATCCCCTGTGTGGAACCAGCTTGAAAACCTGATCCTTCCACCCGTTGGAGTGGGCAAGGTGAAGCCTCTCATGCCGCTCCGAGAAGGTCATCTCGCTATGCTCCTGGCAAGCGGGATGATGAACGGTGAGGTGGTTGGAGAAGACGGACAAAAGCTCGTGGTCAAGGGGTCCGTCAAAAAGGTCGTGGACCAGACCCATGAGCAAACAGAGGACGCGGACAAGTATATTGAGACTGACCGGTATGAAATTACGGTCAGGGCAATATGCTTTGATCCGCAATTGGAAATAATCACAATAAGCTAGGAGGTAAAGCAAATGGGATGCTATACAAGTATAGTCGGTCTGATTAAGGGCATTTCTGAGGAATCCTACGAGCTTATCCGCCAGGATTTGGAACGGACGTTTGGGGAAGTCAATTATAAGAATGGGATAATTGACATTTCAAGCTACGGAAAGCATTTTCAAATTGAACCTGTGTTTGACAAAATTGCCTTCTGCATCGATGAAGGCGGCGGCCAACTCATAGAGATAGGCGACGACGATGATAAGTCCGTGATCTTTTTTGCTCCCCGCGTATGGGCACGGAAGCACGTGAAAGTGGTTTGGCCCGAGAATCCCTTTGAAAAGCATAAGATATCCTTGAAAGAGGCCCTTCAGACCATCGTGGAGGATTATGCAATGTTCGTAGAGTGCGCTCGTATTTGTATGGAAGAAAGAGAAGAAAAGGATGTAACCAAGTTGGCAAGACTGCAAAAGCAGGAAAATTCCCTGGTACTTCTCTGCCAGTTAATAATTTGTTTGGACTAAAGGAGGAAAAGAGGAGGTGTAACTATGGAAAGATGCAAAGAAGTCAGCATGTTAGGCGTGCAGTGCTACACTGACGCATATATTACAGACACAAACGGCTTCCTGTATTTCATCTCCATTTTTGGTCGTCCGGGGGTTGTTAAGGCTATCGGAGCGGCCATTCTGGAAGGAAGATCAGTAGAAATCGAAGGCGTAAAGGTGTCCAGGCCCCACAGGCCCATGCAGTCGCTTACTCAGAACCTGGGGGGTTTGTCTCACAAGGTTATCCTGTGCCAGGATTACTTCACAGGCTCGGATTACCGGATCCTCCTGGGAGAGGACAAGCACCGGGCGTTTGAGTTCTTGGATGCGAACGTATCCACCCCGCTCAAGAGGGAATGGACCGACTGGCTCTGGGAAAAAGTCTTCCATCCAGTCCCGCTTGCCGGCTTTGGCGTCTTGAACGGGAAGGATCTGAGCGAATGCTATCTCGTTGAGCTGACCAAGTCGACTGAAGAGGTCGATGAGCTTGTTCTCGACGGCATCAGGGCTGGCGAGCTTAATTAAAGGAGGTCACTCATAATGAGGGAAAAAGCTCAGGACTTATGGGAAGCAAACGTAGTGTGCATCACCACCAACGGCTTCGTCAAGACAAACGGTGAATGCGTCATGGGTCGGGGGTGCGCGAAACA
>JAFDIC010000429.1 GCA_019308525.1 Deltaproteobacteria bacterium | reverse complement strand
GCGCAGAGGGCTCCGAATGGATTACGTGCTTACTGAAGATGATGCTCCGCCCATGGTAAGGCAACTCATGGGACTGGTGGAGGAGTGGCACGAAGATGATCAGGAGATCAAGACATTGAGGGATCGCCTGGATGTAACCGTGGCTGAGATATGCGGCAGCATTCCTGTGAAAGAGGATCATGTCTCTGCTCAGCCTGAAAGATCCGGGTATTCGTCCTGAGCTATAAAAAAGGCCGACCTGATTGATTTCTTGTCCGTAAATTATGGAGGTATGAATGATACGGTCATCAACGGCCATATTGATCCTCGTTCTGTCCTTTTTCTTTGGGAATTTGTTTCTGCCGACAGGTCCGGCGGCCGGAGAGATATTCACCTCCAAGGTCGTTGACCGGAGCCATGAGGAACTGGCCCGGCGGGACTTTATGGCCGTCTGCCCGCCTTTCTTTTTAAAAGACGAGGACGGCACCATTATTGATCCGGTACACGGGATCAATCAGGACCGGCCCTACAGCCCGAAGAAGACCTGCGGGGCCTGTCACGACTATGATCTCATCACCAGTGCCTATCACTTTCAGCAGGGAAAAAACGAAAAAATAAAACCAGAGCTTGCGGCCGCCTATTCCTGGATGTTGAGCCCTGGAAATTACGGAGGCAGGTACTGTACAGTTGCCCCGAACTTTCGCCAGTTGGCGAAAAAGAAAAACAAGGACGCCCGGGAGATCGATCTTTCATCCTTTGAGTTTGCCAAGGCTTGCAGTGGCTGTCACCCGGGTGGTGGACCTCTTGAGTACGACAGAGACGGAAACCGTTATGACCGCTATGCAAAGGACCCTGTAAACCACATTGTCCCCGGCGGGGAAAACGGCTTTGATGGAGACTACTTCAAGTCCTTTTGGGCTGAATCAGGCGTCCTGGAGGCGGACTGTCTCTTGTGTCACCTTCCCTCATATGATCATAAGGCAAGAGAGGCCCAGATCAAGGCACTGAACTTCCGCTGGGCCGCATCGGCAGGGGCGGATTTCGCGGCTGTAGAGGGAACGGTGGCCCAAAATACTGTGCCTACTGTCAAATACAAGAAAGAAAGATTTCAGCCTGACGGAAAGGTAGCCCTAAACATCGTTAAAGAAGTGCCTGAAGAGAAGTGTTTAAACTGCCATCTGGAGCCTGACTGGAAAAAGAAAGGAGAGCCCTACAACCAGCGTACCGACGTTCACTTGCGGGCCGGACTCAAATGCGTGGACTGTCACGTCACGGGAAGATCCGCCACCGATGAGAGAATAGCCGGGCGGGAAAGACATGAGATCGGCAAAGGCGACGACCCGACAGGACTTGTAAGGGATGACCTGGATAATTCCATGCGAATCTGCAGGGACTGCCACATGGAAGGGCTGCTCAAGGCCCCGGTACCAAGGCATGCCGGTCTTCCTCCCAGGCATCTTGATAAAATTGCTTGCCAGACCTGTCATATCCCGCAGCGGCAGGTAAAAGCTGCCCTCTTGCAGGACAGCACGGTCTTCAATACCGCTCCACGAATCGCCAAGGCGGGGAAACGGATATGGACTTTCTACGGACCGGACATGAAGCCCTGGAACCTCTATGGTGAAGCCAGCTCTTTTACTAACAGGCGGGAGCCGCTATTCCTCTACGAGCCGGTCAGGGCTTGGTATAAGGGGCAGATATATCCCATGAACCGGATCGACAGCATCTGGATCGGAATCCTTGAACCAGATGGGAAGGGCCTGGATCAGCCCTATATGAAAGATCTCTATGCCATGTGGACTGCGCATCTCAAAGACCCTGCGAATAGCTTTCCTGAACTCGGCAAGATTACAGACGATAATGGAGACAGTGTTTCTGAGGCCAATCGCCCTGAAGAGATCCAAGGGCTCCTTGCAGCGGTGAAGAGGTATCTGGTCTCTCAGAGAGAGCCCCTTGATGGCAGACACGTGATCCTCGTCTCAGGCAGCCGCTATACCAAAGACGGCATAACCTGGAAAGGTCTCTATTTCACACCAAAGCCGTGGGAATATACCGTCTATGCCTCCACGTTTAAACTCAGCCACGGTATTTCTCCTGCAAGTTCGGCCCTGGGGGCGGGCGGATGCACTGACTGCCACGGCTCATGCTCTTCATTCTGGACAAGGCCTGTAATGAAAGAGCCCTTCAACGGCGAAAGTGCAATGCCGATCTTCGAGCCCAACTCAGTGCTGCTTGGGATGTCATCTCTTGCAGTAAAGATGAGCGGGTTCAGACACGAGATCCTTGAGCCCCTCCTTTTTTACGGCACGTTGACCCTGCTTGCCGGACTGCTGTTTTTTGCAGTCCTCTGCGGAGGAGCCATAGAGTACCGCGGTGCCAACGGAATTCTCGCAGACCCTGGCCACCGGCTGATGCTCGGGATACTTGGGACCATCCTTTTGGGACCTGCCATCATCGTCTTGTTTGGAGAATTGCTCCCCAGCCAGGCAATGGGGGTCCTGGAAGTATTCCACGAGGGCGTAGGTATAGTTCTAGTGGGATCTGCCTTCTGGCTGCTTGTCAGCTCCAAATCAGAAAAAGGAGCGTTCTTCTGGCTGGGAATACTGGGAGTTGCCTTTATGACCGTTACAGGAGCGATCCTCATGACGACTGATGCCATAAGTATCAGACAGATCGTGTTTACCCTCCACGACATCGGGGCTGTGGTCTTTTCCACCCTTGCGGCAAGTGTATTTCTTCTGACGTTCTTGAGGGCGCGGAGAAAAGGATGAACTCGGAGGTATGACATGGCAATAGGAGCAGCAGGCAGACTTTCATTTATCGATCGTTATCTGACTCTCTGGATATTCCTGGGCATGGCTGTTGGAGTCGGCACCGGATACATTTTCCCAGTAGTCAAGGATTTCATCAATGCCTTTCAGGTGGGAACCACAAACATCCCCATTGCCGTAGGGCTGGTCCTCATGATGTACCCGCCCTTGGCCAAGGTGAAATACGAGCAGTTGGGACAGGTCTTTCGTAATTTCAAGGTCCTTGCCCTCTCTTTGGTTCAGAACTGGGTGATCGGCCCCATCCTCATGTTTATTCTGGCGATCGCCCTCCTTTCCGGGCATCACGAATACATGGTTGGGCTGATTATGATAGGGCTTGCCCGCTGTATTGCTATGGTCATCGTATGGAATGATCTCGCCGCCGGAGATCGGGAATACTGTGCGGGACTCGTGGCATTTAACTCTATTTTCCAGGTGCTGTTTTTTTCCTTCTATGCCTATATCTTTATCACCGTGCTTCCCCA
>JAFDIC010000428.1 GCA_019308525.1 Deltaproteobacteria bacterium | reverse complement strand
ACTGCATCTATGATACAGGGCATCAGGTTCTGGTTTCTGGTCATAGCCTTTTCAAGTTCAACCAGGCTGTCTCGCACGGCCTTATTCTGTCTCTTAGCCCTGACCTCTTTCAGCTTTTTCTTTTGAACCTCTTCCACCCGGGGATCCACTTCAAAGACCTCCTGTTCCTCCTCCAGGTGCTCTTCTTCGGGCATCTGAAACTTGTTGAGCCCTACGATAATCCTCTTGCCACTATCTACCCTTTCCTGGAACTTGACGCTGGATTCCTGGATTTCCTTGAATACGAAACCGTTTTCTATTGCACCAAGCATACCGCCCATTTGGTCGATCTTGTCCAGGTATTCGGAGGCCCTCTTTTCGATTTCGTTGGTAAGGGACTCGACATAATAGGACCCGCCAAGGGGATCTACGGTATTGCATAGACCGCATTCATAGGCCAGGATCTGCTGTGTCCGGAGGGCGATCCTGGCCGAGTCTTCCGAGGGTATTGAATACCCTTCGTCCCAGGAGGCCGTATGAATCGCCTGGTCTCCACCTAGGATGCCCATGAGGGCGTGAACAGTCACTCTGACAATGTTGTTTATGGGCTGCTGTGTCACCAGGGTGGAGCCGCAGGACCCGGTGAAGATACGGAACAAGTAGCTCCTCGGATCCTTTGCCTTGAACCGTTCCTTCATTATCCTTGCAAACAGGCGCCTGGCGGCACGATACTTTGCCACTTCCTCGAAAAGATCCATGTAACAGCCCAGGCTGTAAGAGAGCCTGGGCGCAAAGAAGTCGACGTCGAGTCCCCTCTCCTTGGCCTTTTCGATATAGGTGACCGCATCTGCAATTGTAAAGGCCAGTTCTTGAACGGCATCGGCTCCTGCCTCTCTGAAGTGATATCCCGTGATATTCATGGTGTTCCATCTGGGGACACTCTCTGCGCAATATTCCACGATATCCAGGGCGAGTTTTATGCTCGGTTCAGGAGGGAATATGTAAGTGCCGCGGGCAATAAATTCCTTTAAAATATCATTTTGGGTGGTTCCCATGAGCTTTTCCTTGGGCACTCCCTGTTTTTCTCCTACCGCAATGTACATGGCCAGGAGGATGGTTGCCGGCGCATTGATGGTCATAGAGGTCGAGACCTTGTCCAGGGGAATCCCATCGAAAATAATCTCCATGTCTGCGAGAGAATCAACTGCTACCCCAACCCGCCCCACCGCGCCCTGTGCAAGGGGATCGTCAGAATCATAGCCAAGCTGGGTGGGCAGATCGAATGCCATGGATAGGCCTACCATGCCCTGCTCCAGGAGGTAGCGGAACCTCTTGTTGGTATCTTCCGCAGTGCCGAAGCCTGCATAGTTTCTCATGGTCCACAGTCGCCCGCGGTACATGGTTGGGTACACTCCCCTTGTATAGGGATATTGACCCGGGAAACCAAGGTCCTTTTCATAGTCCATGCCTTCGAGATCCAGGGGAGTGTAGAGCCTCTTTACCGGTACGCCGCTTTCCGTTTGAAAGGCTGCCTCCCTTTCCGGGGACCTTGAAAGCGCCTTTTTCAGCGTTGTATTCTCCCACTGGATCATGCTGTCCTTTATGTTACTCATGGGCCACTCCAAGCTCGGAGATTCGTTCTAATTCGCCTGCCTCTTCCATGGAGAGGATATTGATAACCTGGTCTCTTGCCCTTTGGATGTGATTTCTAAGAAGTTCAACGCTTCCCAGGATATCTTTCTTTTTCATCCTCTGGACAAGGTCCTCATGCTCTTTGGTAGAGGAAACCATTCTTCTGGGATCATAGCTGTCCAGCCTGGTACGCAGAAAGATATGTTCGAAATTTCTCTTCAGAAGCCACTTCAATACACGATTCTTGGCCATTTCAGCTATCTGGAGATGGAATTGGGAATCGAGCAGGAACTTTTTCCGGGTATAATAGTGGGGCCTGTATTCCCTGTGCTGGCGCAACCTCTCCTCAAGAATGGACATGTCGCTTTCATCTGCCTTGATGATTGCCTGCTCCACCGCATATGTTTCCAAGGCCTCACGGACCCCGAAGGCGTCCCATACTTCCCTTATGTCAATAGGCTTCACGTAATAGCCGCGAAAATTCTCACAGCCTACAAAGCCATCCTGCACAAGTCTGTTCAAGGCATTGATTATCGGAGTGCGGGACATGTGGAGAATATCCCCGAGATCCTTGTTTATGAGTCTTTGACCAGGGACGAATTTCTGCTCAAATATCATCTGCTTTATCCTCTGGTACGCCTCCTGGATCAGGGTCTGGGACCTGTTCAGGCTGTCTGGTTTCTCAGGGGTTTTGCCTTCAATCTCATCCGGCTTCAATGCCATAGAACATCCTCAAAGGAAATTTAATTCGATATTTAATTCATAGCCCCTATCCTGTCAAGAAAAATCTTCAGGAGTACATAAGCTGAATTAGACTCGGATATTAAAGATTATGGAGAAGCGCATGGGGCATGGCACCAGTATTTTCTGCTTGACTTTTGTTGAGATAAAATTTAATTCACTATTTAATTCATGATTCCGGGAAATTAAGGCCATATGCATGCTATTCGCGGGCAGGTGCCAGGGAAAGGACTTTGGATTAAAGGACAAGGGAGGGAATGAAAAGTGATAAAGGCGGTAAGCCATATCGGCATTGCTGTGGAGGATCTGGAGGAGGCCAGGACTTTTTTCAAGGAGAAATTCGGCTTAGACTCCGCGGAACATGAAGGGTTTCGTGACCTGGTATTTTCCTTTGCTGAGGTCGGGGGTGCCAACCTGGAATTCCTTCAATCCATTGACCCCGAAGGTGTAATCGCAAAGTTCATAAAGAAGAGAGGCCAGGGGGTCCATCATATTGCCCTGGAGGTGGATGACATTCAGAAGGAACTGGACTCCCTCAAGGAAAAAGGGGTCCAGCTAATCAACGAAAAGCCATACTTGAACGCTCACAAGGAACTGGTGGCATTCATCCACCCCAGGAGCACCTTTGGGGTACTGATAGAGTTGATCCAGACAGGGCACTAGGAAAAGCTCCTTTTACCATCAGGTGGAGAAAGCAAGATGTCCAACAGCAAGACTTGGGAAGAAGAACTGAACAGGCTCAGGAAAATGGAAGCCCGGGCCCTTGCCGGAGGAGGGGAGGGGCGGGTCCAAAGACAGCGGCAAAAGGGGAAAATGACTGCCAGGGAGAGGATTCACTACCTCCTGGATGAAGGCAGCTTTGTGGAGCTGAAGATGTTGGCCGAGCACCAATGCAGGGACTTTGGAATGGAAAACAAGCGGTTTCT
>JAFDIC010000427.1 GCA_019308525.1 Deltaproteobacteria bacterium | reverse complement strand
AGAATTTTATCATATCATATTCTTCCTCAAAGCACATGACCACGGCATAGCTGAATTCTTCGGGCAACTCTAATGGTGTGGAAATACCTTCATTTTCATTTGAACCTCCTGCGTAGTACGTGCTTTCACCCTCATAGGTACGGGAATAAACCCACCTTCTGTCCAGTCTGCAAATTCCGACCAGATCGGCCCCAAAAAATCGGGCGACTTTCTTGATATTCCTGCTTAGCCTCTTCGGGTCAGTTGTATCTGCTTTTACGCCGTCAGGAGGTCTAAAATTGACAGGCAGCATTCGTGGGTCGGAGCTTCTAATAACAATATCTATTTCTTTGACTATCTTTTTTGGATTTGGCTTCGAACTGTTCAGAAGTTCCAATATGGTACCCCTTCTGCTTGCCCAGTGTAGCGCCAGCTCGTCTATAGTATAACCGGGTCGATTCTTTACTTTGCCTGTTCCTATCAAAGTAGAGCCCTTAGAGGCTTCTACCAGATCTTTGTCCCATGCATACCGGTTACTGACAAAATACTTCTGGTCAAACCGCCTAACAGGACCGGCTATATATTTCTTTTCCCATTCCTTGATAGTCAATTTTTTCACGTACTTTACACCCTAATGGAACCGGGGGGCAGCCACCATGTCGTTAGAAAGACTATCCGTTAAGGCAAACCCTCCAAAACGGCTGTGTACGGTGCTGTGCTCGTTGATTGGCCCTGGGATAAGATGCGAGTCAAAGAAGACCAACAGGGGTCTCGATAGATCCCTGCGGATATGGGCCATGTGCAAGAACTGAACGAACCTCTCTTAGAGGTATTACTGCAGTTCTTCCATTGTTATGGGACCATAACGTACTTCTCGAACAATGTCTTACTTTGTGATGGTTGTTCCCCTTTCCCCTTTTACCGCCTCGAGGAGGTTTTCCGGCGAGGTGATAATGGCCCTATTGCCTCCACCCTCAAGAAACTCGATAGAGGACTCAATCTTGGGTTTCATGGATCCGGGCTTGAAATGTCCTTCTTGAAGGTGCCTTTTCATGTCGTCGACGTTAACCCTTCTTAGGGCGGTCTGACTTTCCTCGCCGAAATTCAGGTACGCTGCATCCACTGACGTTGAAATGATAAATGTGTCTGCCCCCAGGTTTCTGGCCAGCAGGGATGAGGCGCGATCCTTGTCTATGACCGCCTCCACGGCTTCCAGTTCACCAGCCTCATTCCTGATCACCGGTATGCCCCCACCCCCGGTTGCGATAACCACGTATCTCTTTTCCACCAGGGTTCTGATGATATCGAGTTCCAAAATCTTCCTGGGGATAGGAGAAGGAACCACCCGCCTGAAACCCCGGCCTGCATCTTCAACGACCTCCCAGCCGTATTTCTCCTTGTTGGCCAGGGCTTCCTCTTTGCTCAGAAAAGAGCCGATGGGCTTTGTCGGATTCTTAAAAGAGGGATCATCCCTGTCGACCAGTGCCATGGTAACCACGGCGCAGATTTGCCTCTGGATTCCCCTTTTCCCGAGCTCGTTTGAAAGGGCCTTTTCAATCATGTAGCCGATGGCTCCCTGGGTATCCGCGCCGCAGATATCAAGGGGCACCAGGGGTAACTCGTGTTGGGCCAGCTCCCCCCTCCTGTAAATAAAACCCACCTGGGGCCCGTTTCCATGGGTAATTACAAGATCAAGCCCGCCCCCAATAAGATCGGCGATATACACGGCCGTCTCCTTGACCGCCTCATACTGATCATGCATGGCTATTCTTTTCTTGTCTTTTATGAGGGAGTTCCCTCCTATGGCAACAACGGCCAAACTGGATTTCATACTATTCCTCCATTTCTACGGTATTGTAAAGTTCAGAGCTTTTTCAGAGCCCACAAGATCTTTTCCGGTCTCAGGGGGAGGGAGTAAACCCGTGCCCCGATGGCATCACATACGGCGTTTGCAACCGCGGGGGCAATAGGGACACATGAAGGCTCCCCGATCCCCTTTGCCCCGAAAGGTCCTGCACCACCCCCTGATTCTATCAGCACCGGCTTAACATGCGGCGCATCGACAGAGGTGGGAACAATGTACTCCGAAAAGGACGGCGTGAGGGTGATTCCTTTCTCAAGAATAACCTCTTCTGTCAGGGCATACCCCAGTCCGTAGATCGCTCCTCCCTCTATCTGGCCCTCCACGCTCAGGCGGTTGATCGCCTGTCCCACGTCAAAACACCCGATAAGCTTCAGCACACGAACCTTTCCCGTCTCCGTGTCCACGGCAACCTCGACTGCGCATGACCCAAAGGTAAAGTCCGGAAAGACCTGTCCCTGCCCTGTCTTGAAGTCAATGAGATCCCTGAAGGGGCCGTTGAACTGGGCCACGTTGTAAAGGGGAATTCCGTCTCCCGCGCAGGCCTTTACCACCTTTTCCAGTGGCAAGGCGCTTGGAGGGTCTCCCTTGACAAAGATCCGCCTGTCACTGAAAACGAGGTCATCAGGGTTGGCCTCCAGCATCTCGGCCGCCTTCTTCGCCAAGTTTTGCCTTACCTCTTTGGCCGCCATCAAAGTCGCATTACCGGACATGTAAAGCTGCCTGGTAGCCGTGGTTGTGCCGGCCAGGGGCGTCAAGGCGGTGTCACCGATAAAAACCTTGACATCTTCCATAGGAACACCGAGGACCTCTGCCGCAATGGATGCAAGGGAAGATGCCTGTCCACCTCCTATGTCCTGGACCCCGCATTTGATTGTTACGCTTCCGTCCATCTCCACGCTCACGTAGGACCTGGAAGTATCGTGGAGAAACACCATGCGGCCATAACTCAGCATGCCCGATGCAAGCCCCTGGCCGATGCGTTCCGAAGGCGAAGATGGCTTTGAAGGTTCCCCCAGTGCCTCGAGCGCCTTTATCGCCGTCTGTTCGGTTTCCACAGCATGGTCGAGCCTTCTGCCCGTTGCGAGGCAATCTCCCTGGTGGAGATAGTTCTTGCGTCTTATCTCCAGGGGCGCCATGCCAAGCTTCCCGGCCAGCTCGTCCATCTGGGATTCGTAGGCAAAACATACCTGGGGGCCTCCAAACCCCCTGTTGGCGCTCGTAAAGGTGTTGTTCGTCAGGACCGAGCAGGAATCCACCTTGACGTTGGGAACGTTGTACGGGCCTGTGGCCATGACCGTGGAGTAGAGCAGGACCCAGGGGCTTAGATAAATGTGACCACCCGCATCGGAGATCAACTCCACCTCCAGGGCCATGAGCTTTCCGTCCCTTGTCGCCCCTGTCTTGTATCTCATCACATAGGGGTGCCGTTTGCTCGTG
>JAFDIC010000037.1 GCA_019308525.1 Deltaproteobacteria bacterium | reverse complement strand
CAAGGCCGTTTTTCCTGCTCTATTGGCCGGGCTCATAATCCTTGGCGGGTGTGACAGCGGTGAAAAGGTAGTGGATGAAGTCACCGGAAACAGGGCTGTTAAGCAATACCACAGATCAAAGGAGAAAATCGAGAAGATAGCGGATCAGCAAGCACGAAGGTATGAAAGCATCGATGCTGGCGAAGAGGACAAGAACAGAGAATGAATTGAGAAAAACTTCTAAACCTCCGACTTCGGATTCCTTATGACTACCCTGTCTGCCATGGTGTCGAAAAAATGGTAACCCGAGGCACCCATGGATAGGTGGTCAAGGAGTTCATCCGGTTGTTTCACCCACACTCCTCCCACCATCTTGACGCCGCGATCAAATATTGGATCAGGAAGCATACTTGCAGTGGGGCCGACCACTGCAATTTCCGCGTCCCGTCTGGCCATGTCCAGAATAGCTTCCAGGGATCGATTCAAAATGGTAACACCTGTTATCACCAGTGTGTCCGCCTGGCCTATGACATCGCGGCATTGATCAGCAGGAACGAAGTGATCGATCTCTTCGTTTCTCAGGGTAAGGGGATCCTTTTCAACCACCCACCAAGTACCCCCGCGAACCTTGAGGCTCCTGAGAACCGGCACCATTGCCCCCACCACGGCGACCGACCTTTCCGGTGAGAAATCGACGAGATCCAGGACATCTTTGTTCATCTGGACATCTTAGAAACCGCTCCTGTCCCCTTCCCAAAAGGTGCTGCTCAGGGCGTTGAGAGTGCAAAGCGGTGGATCCTGGACGCACCTTCCGAAGACCAGGGGGCCCTCTTGAGGAATGTCCTATTGTTTTTGACATCACCCTCTGGCTATGGTATTTGTCACGGCTAATCTTCAATCTCCATCAGGTTTGTTTCCTGCACCAGGGCGTAGCAATATTTTATGACGTCTGAAGGATTTCGCCAGAGAGGCTACTCATGACACAAAACAGGGGGCTCCAGGCCCTGGAGGATAAGGTCCTAGCCAAGAATGATTGTACCTTGTGCGGTGCATGCGCTTCTTTATGCCCCTATCTGCGATCCGCCCAGGGAAGGATAGTGAAACTGCACGACTGCGATATCCTGGAGGGCAGGTGCTTTGACTATTGTCCAAGGACTCACTTGGACCTGGAAAGCCTGCACCAGGAGGTCTTCGGCCAAGGATATAGAGACATAGAACTGGGTCCCCTGAAAAACATCCTGATGGCAAGGGCAAGGAATGTTGCCATCAGGAGAAATGCCCAGAGCGGCGGCGTGGTCACCGGGCTCACCAGCTTCGCAGTCAAAGAAGGGATCATCCACAAGGCGATCCTTACCCGTCGAAACCCTTCACACCTTCCACAAGGCGTTGCTGCCGGTGGCCGGGAAGAAATCCTCGGTTGCGCTGGATCTAGTTTCGTAGCCAGCCCCACATTGGAAGCCCTCAACAGGGAACCCCTGGAGGGTGAGGAAAAGATCGGGGTGGTGGGTACTCCCTGTCAGGTGATGGCCCTCGCAAAAATGAAGGCCTCCCCCCTTGAAAAGCGTACGCCCATCGACAGGGTGATCCTCACCATAGGGCTTTTTTGCACCTGGGCCCTGGCATACAAGCCCTTTCTTGATTACCTGGGCAAGCATGTAAATCAGGAGAGCATCCTCAAGTTGGACATCACTCCGCCCCCGGAAAGGCTGTTGAAGGTGTTCACGGATCAGGAAACTATCGATATCCCCCTGGATGAGGTCAGGCCCTTTGTCCGCCCTGCATGTGGAACTTGCTTTGACATGACATCCGAGCTTTCCGACCTCTCCGTTGGGACCGTTGAAGGCATGAACGGGTGGAATACGGTCATCATCCGTACGGAGCGGGGCCAGGAGCTGATGAACCGGGCCATTGCCGCAGGCATCATTGAGGACCGGCCCTTGCCAGAGGAAAACAGGCGGCACCTCGTGCAGGTCTCCCTCATGAAGAAGCAGAAGGCCCTCAATGCCCTCAAAGACAGGGAGGAATTGCACGACTGTTACCTGGCTCTGGCGCCTGATCTTATCGAGACCATTCTCTCCCATTCAATCGAGGAAAGCCCATGAATATCATTGCAAGGGACAACCCGGGCCAGCAGGTCCTGATGATGGGTAATGAGGCCATTGCCAGGGGGGCGATCGAGGCAGATGTTCACGTATGCGCCGCCTACCCCGGGACCCCTTCAACCGAGGTCACAGGTGCCCTCTCAAGGGTGGGAAAAGACCTCGGTATCTACGTTGAATGGTCCGTCAATGAAAAGGTGGCCCTCGAGGTTGCAGCGGCAGCCTCTCTCGCCGGCCTCAGGGGACTGACGGCCATGAAGCAAAACGGTATCAACGTGGCCTCCGACTTTCTCTTTGAAATAAACCTGGCCGGCTCCAGGGGTGGACTCCTGATCGTTGTCTGTGATGACCCCGGTGCCCTGTCATCACCCAACGAGGAGGACTCCAGGGCCTTTGCCAAAATGGCGGACCTCCCCCTCCTGGAGCCGGCAACCTTTCAAGAAGCAAAGGATATGACCAAATGGGCCTTTGATCTCTCGGAGGAAACAGGGACTCCGGTCATGATGAGGAGCGTGACCAGGGTCTCCCATGCCCGCGGGAACGTTCAACTCGGTGCCATCCCGCAAAGGTCGAAAAAGGCGCGGTTCGATACCACCCGTCCTGTTTCCCCTTTGCCCATGCACTTGACACACGGGGCCCTTCACCGCAAGCTCGATCTTTGCAGGGAAAAGTTTGAGGCCTCTCCCTTCAATAGCTACCTGGGCCCGGAGCACCCTGAACTCCTGATTATCACCAGCGGAGCCGGATGGATGTACAGCCTGGAGGCCATGGTCAATCTGAAGGTAGAGGATCGTGTCGGTATCTTGAAACTGGGCACTACCTGGCCCCTCCCGGAACAATTTCTTCTCAATTACATGGAAAAGGCGGGCAGGATCCTCTTCGTTGAAGAGGTTGACCCTTTCCTGGAGGACAATGTTGGGGCCCTGTGTTCGAGGCACCTGGCGGAGCTCGGACAAAAAGATTTCCTTGGCAAGGCCTCGGGCACAATCCCTGACAGGGGAGAGCTTGACCCGGATATGGTCATCGAGGCAATACAATCTGTTCTGGAGATCCCTTACGAGGCCCAGGATGCACGGTATGCTCACGATGCCGGTGATGCCGTTTCCGAGTATGCTCCCGTGCGCCAGATGAGCTTCTGTGCAGGCTGCCCCCACAGGGCCACTTTCTGGGCCATCAAGAACGCCCTTGCCCTGGATGGCCGGGACGGCTTTGTGCTCGGTGATATCGGGTGTTACTCTCTGGGGATACAGCCGGCAGGGTACGGCCAGTTGAAGTCGGTGCTGGCCATGGGATCCGGCGCCGGGCTTGCCTCGGGCTTCGGGCAGCTCAAGGCATTCGGGCTCGACCAGCCAGTGCTGGCGGCCTGCGGGGATTCCACCTTTTATCACGCGGCCATACCGGCCCTCATCAACGCCAGGTACAACGGAGCCGATTTCTTGATGCTCATACTTGACAACAACGCCACCGCCATGACCGGTTTCCAACCCCATCCCGGAACCGGCTTGACGGCCGCGGGCATGTCGTCCTTGCCCGTGGATATCCAGGGCCTGTGTGAGGCCATCGGCGCAAAGGTCGAGATCGCAGACCCATTCGATATCCACCGGACAACGGAGACCCTATTGCGTCTCCTCCAGGAAGAGGAGGGGCTGAGGGCCCTTATTCTCAGGCGTGAATGCGCCCTCGTCCGGGCCAAACGGGAAAAGGCCCTGTACAAGATTCATGTGGACCCTGAGAAATGCATTGGTGACAGGTGCGGCTGTAACAGGCTCTGCACAAGGGTCTTCAAGTGCCCCGGGTTGTATTGGGACACTCACGCTGAAAGGACCGGCATTGACGAGGCCATTTGCACGGGTTGCGGTGTGTGTGCAGACATATGTCCCCGAGGCGCCATAGTGAAGGAGAGGTGATAAATGCCGATTCAAGCCCAGCCTCTGAAAGAAATGGACAAGGACCCATGGAACATGATCATTGCAGGCGTTGGGGGCCAGGGCAATGTCCTGGCCTCACAAATAGTGGGGCAGATTCTGGTTAACTTGAACTATCTTGTCACCATCGGTGAGACTTACGGATTGTCCCAGAGGGGAGGTTCTGTAATGAGCCATCTAAGGGTTTCTCGCAGGGCACAGTTCTCCCCCCTTGTTCCCAGGGGCAAATGCGACTTTGTCCTGGGACTTGAACCCACAGAGGCGCTGCGCGTTCTCAAAGATTATGGAAATCCGGATGTCCGGGTCCTCGCCAATACCCGCCCCATATACCCCATGGACGTGATCTCCGGGGAGGCAAGTTATCCTCGACTCGATACTGTCCTTGAGAGAATAGAAGGACTCAGCAGACGCCTTTGGGTTATTGATGCTACGGTCATAGCCCTGGAGATGGGGGACCCCATCTACTCCAACATGGTGATGCTGGGGGCGCTCTCTCAGTTAGAAATCCTCCCCGTCACCCGCCAGGGTTTCCATGATGTCGTCAATGAACTCCTGCCTTCAAAGACCCTGGCGGGGAACCTCGAGGCCTTTGACAGGGGGAGGAAGGCCGTGCAGGAGAACATCGCATGATAAGGCCCGGTGATCGAGGAAAGCACCCTGATTCCGTGCAGGGGTTGAAAGGCCAACTGGACCCCCTCTTTTATCCCAGGTCCATTGCCCTTGTGGGGATTCCCAGGGGGACCAAGATGGGCAAGGTATTCCTCACGGCGCTCCTGGATCAGGGCTTTCCCGGACGTATTTTCCCGGTCAACCCAAAGGCGGACAGGATTGACGGATTCAAATCCTACCCCAGCGTATCGGCCATTCCTGACCCCGTGGACCTGGCAATCCTTCTCGTGCCTTACGACAGGGCTTTGCCGGCAATCCAGGAGTGCGCCGCCAAGGGCGTAAAAGGAGCAGTGCTGTTTACTGCAGGCTACGGTGAGACAGGCACAAAGGAAGGCAAGGAACTGGAAGCGGCCCTCGTCAGGGTTGCGAGGTCCGCTGGAATGCGTCTCATAGGGCCCAACAGCATGGGCATTTATGCGCCGGACTCAGGCCTGGCCTTCTTCGACCAGCTTCCCAGGTCTCCAGGCCCGGTAGGCATTATTTCGCAAAGCGGATCCCTCGCCGTAATTCTTGCCAGGATTGCTCCGGAACGGGGTATCTCTTTCAGCAAGGTAGTGAGCGTGGGCAACCAGTGCGATCTTTCAAGCGAAGACTTTCTTTTCTATCTCGGAAATGACGACAAAACCCAGGTCATCGGTCTCTACATCGAGGGAATCAGGTACGGACCCCTGTTTCTTGAAGCCTTGCGCCGGGCCTCCAGGGAGAAACCCGTCGTGCTGTGGAAACTGGGCTTCACGCCCGAGGGTAGCCGAGCCGCCTCCTCCCATACCGGGGCCATAAGCGGGTCGGCGGAGATCTGGAAGGGATTGCTCCGCCAGGGAGGCGGGGTCCACGTGGACAATTTCGAGGCCTGGGTTGATACCCTGATGGGTTTCTCACTGCTTCCCCCCGCCGTGACCGGAGACGGTATCGCCATTATCTCCGGCCCCGGCGGCCTTGCCGTGGCAGCGGCCGAGGCATGCGGAAAGAACGGACTGCGGTTGCCGGCTCTGTCTTCTGAATCGCGCAAAAAGCTGGCCGCCTTCATCCCGCCCACAGGGACAAGCCTCCGCAATCCAATAGACGTGGGGCTTTCCGCTTCAATGGAACCAATGATCTTCGCCCGGGCCGCAAGAATTGCCGCGGCCGACCCTGCCGTGGATGGTGTCGTGATGATAGGTACAGGTGTGACATCGGAAACGAGCAGGCAATACACAGAACTCATTATCGATTGCAAAAAGGAGTGTGCCAAGCCCTTTCTCGTGGTAAGGCTTCCGGGTTTCGAGGCCAAGCTCTCCAGGAGCCTGTGCGAGGCGGGGATACCGGTCCTCGAGTCACCCGAGCGGGCTATGAGCACCTATGCAAGGGTACGCGGGTACTGGTTATGGAGACAAGAACAGTCTCGACCCTAGACCCCTGCTAGGCACACAGGCGTTTCTTCCCGGGAGATCGTGCCTACAGGGCCAAGACGCAAAAAATTTTCGGAGGATCAGACCTACACAACTGACAGAAGAAAGCGGAGCGCGGTGTGCCATAGGCGAGATTTGCAGTGATCCAAGTGGACTTTGAGCCCCCTCTCCTGACGAACGACCCCTCAGCAAGCTGTGAGGAATCAATCCCAGAGAGAGATGAAGGCCTCTAATTCTCAAACAATCCGCCGCCATGACCACCAATAGATGCCCAAGTGAGACATAACTGTGTTCGCACTTGCCTGCTCATTTCAGATGGTTTTCCCGATGGACGATTTGCAGTATCTACGGGCTGGATCTGAAGGTGAGGACAGGCACTGAACCAATTGATTGGTATCCTCAAAAGAAGGGAATGGAGAGATCCCGAGGAAAAGAAAGCGGCATCAATTGTCAATAGAGCTATGGGTAAAACGGATAGAAACCCAAGGAATTAAGAAGGGAACGATGAGATGCTTGTGTGCTGGTTCAAAAAAATCAAGGATGTTTCGACTTGCAGGACTTTTTTCGGTAGTAGCAAGTATTACGCTATTGGTTACGGGGGTGTCTACGGCGGAAGATTTTGTGCCACACAAGAACGTTCCCGGCCCCAAGCGCCTCCATATGGAGAAAGCCGACAATTCCGGCGCTGTTCATGCCGATCCGCAGTACATGGCTGATCGGCAGGCGATCATCAATCATGTGACGGCCTATTCGTACTTGATCGATGAAGGCCGCTGGGAGGATGGGTTTGGCTTGTTCGCAGATGATTTCGTTCTTGAAAATACCACCCCCGGGTTGGGGACTCTTATCATCAGGGGAAAAAGGAAGTTTCGTGAGCTGATCGAGGAACGTTACATCAAGCCCGGGAAAACATCGACCGCCGTTCGGCGCCACACGATGGGCAATGTTCATGTGGTCGCGCAGACGCCCACCACGGCAAAAGTCCGGACGTATATGCTGATTTCCAAAGTGCCCAGGCGGATAGGTTGATAGTTCTTACGACCGGGACCTACAATGCGGAACTGGAAAAACGCAACGGCAGATGGGTTATCACCCGGTGGTACATTGAAGCGGATGCTGAGCTCGCGCCTTCGAAATTCCCCGGGGGGAAGGAAGTTACGTATATTCCAGACCCCCAGTTTGTGATTCCGGATGCGAAGCCGGGTCCGCTGCAAGGCAAAGTAACATTGAAAGAGCACCCCTATTCCATGCCTGCAAGGGGCCCTCTTTACAGGCTCAGCCCGCAGCCATTGTACTGGAAGGATTCAGACTTTGTGATCGTGGATTTCTTGACGGATGTGCGCGCGGCTGCGGAATTTCTTCCTGAAGGCGTAACTACGTTTCCGATTCCCGACCTGCCGGGATATTCTGCGGTCAAACATATCTGGGCACACTATCGGCAGAGCAGTGTTGGTCCCTATGACGAGCTTATTGTTGCCATTCCGTCTGTTTACAAGAACCAGATGTGGCTTTACGTGCCTCTCATTTATGTGACGACCGATGTTGCAATGAGTTCAGGACGTGAAATCGGCGGGTGGCCCAAAAAGATAGCCGACATTCGCATGGAACGAGCGGGCAATACATACCGGCTCAGTTTCTCACGTCACAGGATGGAACTCAGCGCCAGTGCGACTGTTGGTTACAAACTGTTTTCTACGCCCTTGCCCGCGGATGAACCCGTGCCCTTGGCCTTTCCCCACAACATGACATTGCCGTTGCCTCCACCGACGGGGAAGCCACAACCATCGGTTCCGTTGCCGACGCTGACCTTGAAGATTATACCAGGGGTCGGGAGCGAAAATCCCGGACCGGAAGTTGCCCAGTTGATAGGTGCGCCATGGCGTCTCAGCGGCGATTTTTACGGCGCGGGCGGGATTACTGTCTCCATGTATCCGACGGATGAAGATCCTATTGCCAAGCTGCCGGTCCTCAAGGTTCTCGGCGGGACTTATGTACACGGGGACATGACACTGGCTATTAAAGAGATGAGGGTTTTGCATGATTTTCTGAAATAGGCCGTTCCCACGATCTTCATGATCTTTCTCTGTCTGGCAAAAAGGAGGCCTCGAGGTGGAGTTTGACCTGGCCATGGCTGAAGGGATTTCCGGACAAGGCCATCTGCTCGGTGTGGTCCTGCTGCCCACGTTTGACCTTGCAAGGGGTGTGATCTTCCGCGACCATTATTGGGGCCAGATTGGAATGTTGTGGTGCAAATCGGAGCACCCATCCTGATTATTCACATTTTGCGCGCACTCTCCAGCAAGAGAAAGGATTCATCGCGACATGCTCACGAGATCCCCAGGTAGGCCTCCTTGATATGTGGGTCCTGGGCCATTTCACCGACAGGCCCCTCAATGACCACCTCGCCATTTTCAAGGAGGTAGAGGCGCGTGGTCAACTCCATTGCAAGCATTACGTCCTGCTCAACGAGGAGGATGGTCACGCCCTCCTGGTTGATTTCAAGAATACCCCTGCTTATATCTTCCTTTACGAGGAGAGCCAGGCCCATGGAAGGCTCATCGAGCATGAGGAGTGAAGGACGGCCCATAAGGGATCGTGCTATGGCCAGCATTTGCTGTTCGCCGCCGCTCAGGGATCGAGCCATTTGGGTTTCCCGTTTCTTGAGCACCGGAAACAGGAGGAAGGCCTTTTCCAGGTCACGCCTTATCTCCTTTCGATCGTTTCTCTTGTAGGCTCCCACCTCCAGGTTTTGACGAACCGTCAGTTCCGGAAACAAACGCCTGCCCTCCGGGCAGAGGACAATCCCCAGCCGCACGATCTCAAAGGGTTTCATGCCCAGGATGTCTCGCCCGGAAAAACTTATTCGCCCGGACGCGGGAGTTAAACCCATCACCGCCCTCAGCAGGCTGCTCTTTCCCGCCCCATTGGGTCCGATTACGGCTACAGACTCCCATTCCTCCACCTTCAGACAGACCCCGTCGACCGCCCTCGCCTTTCCATATGAGATCCTGAGGTCATCAATTTCCAGTATGGACAAAGCCTCTCCCCTTCTTCCCCAGATATGCCTGTATGACCTTTTCGTTTTCCGCGATCTCCCTGGGGGACCCGTCAGCAATCAGTCTCCCGAAATCGAGCACCAGGACCCTTGGCACCAGGCTCATCAAGATCTTGAGCTTGTGCTCTATGATCAGGAGGGTGCGCCCCTCAGCGTGAAGTTCTTGAACAAGATGGGCCAGGGCCTCCATCTCGCCCAGGCTCAGCCCCGAGAAGGGCTCGTCCAGCATGATCAATTCCGGGTTTGTGGCCAAGGCCCTGGCCAGTTCCAATCGTCGAAGATCACCCTGGGGGAGTCCCTCCTCGGGGTCGTCTTTCCTGTGAATCAGGCCCACCCTTTCAAGGGCCTCCATGGCAACCGACTCCGGCTTCCCTCCCCTGGAATTGCTCCGCTTCGCCCTTGGAGAAAGGGCAGCCACCATGGTGTTCTCAAATACGGTCATCTCCTTGAAGGGCCGAACGATCTGGAAGGTACGGGCGATCCCCACATCGACCACCTGGTGGGCCTTCATTTCCGTCAGGTCCATGTCTCTGAAAAAGATCTCTCCCTTGTCAGGCTTGAGGAACCCGGAAATGACGTTGAAAAGGGTTGTCTTTCCCGCCCCGTTAGGCCCGATGATGCCCATGATTTCACCATCCCGGACCGAAAAGGAAACACCCCAAAGGGCCGTGAGTCCCCCGAAGCACTTGCTCACATCTCGAAGGTAAAGTCCCTTTTCCATGGTTCCAGTCAATTGGCAGCCTTTCCTGGGTGACCCAGCCTGGGCAATCGTTCCAGGAGTGTGGCAAAGATTCCCCTGGGAAGAAACAGTACTATCATAACCAGCAGGGTGGTGTAAATGAGGAGCCTGAGGTCTCCAATTGCCCTCAGCAATTCATTCATTAACGTCAGCAGAAAGGCGCCCAGAACCGGCCCGATAATAGTCCCCATCCCACCTACCATGCACATTATTATTACCGTTACACCCATAATGATAGAAAGGTAAGAGGGACCCGCAGACATCTGAAAGTGGGCATAGAAGGCACCACCCAGGCCTGCAAAAAAGGCGCTGACCGCAAAGGCGTATAACTTGTACCGGGTCGTGTTGATGCCTGATGCCTCTGACGCCACCTCATCTCCGCGAATAGATCGTAGAATCAAGCCGAGCTTTGAATACCCAATCCCCATCAACACAAGCACGGAAGCGATGAGCAGGACTACCGAGAGGTAGTAATCTGCAAGGGGCCCTGAAGTCATGGGTTCGAGTCCGTAGAGGCCCTCTTCGCCCCCGGTATATCTCGATAGTATCATGGTAAGCCTCTCGGCGATACCGGCCGCCGCCATGGTCGCCAGTGCCAGGTATGGCCCTTTCAGCGGCAGGCAGGGGATACCTATCAGGATACCGAAAAGTGCACCGATCAGTCCTCCCGACAGGAGATTCACCAGTGGCGGGACGCCTAGATAGAGATTGAGGTATGCGGCCCCGTACGCCCCTGCCCCGATAAAAAGGGCATGGCCGAAGTTTTCTTTGCCCGTGTACCCGGAGAGGATATCCCAGCTTGCCGCAAACATGGCGTAGAGGTTGGCAAGGACCATTACGCTCAAAAAGTAGTAGTCGCTTGTGACCAGAGGCACCACCAGCAAGAAGACCACAAGCAAAAATGTGACGTAGTAGGAAGGTTGCGAGAGGCACCTCTTTGCCATGTGGGTCAGTGATCTCATTGTCTTTTGTCAGACTTCGAAGCGTTTTCCGAAAAGCCCTGAAGGTCGCAAGACCAGGGTGAGAAAGATTACCACCAGGGGCACAAGCTCTGTGGCGTTTGAAGAAACCAGATAGGCCACCATGGTCTCCAGATAGCCGAGCAACAGTGCGGCGACTATACTCCCCCCGAGACTTCCGAGCCCACCAAGGATTACTATGGTGAAGGCCTTTATCAGGGGGAGCATTCCCATCTGGGGTTGCACCGTGAGGAACGATCCTACAATAGAGCCTGCCAGCGCAGCCATCATGGCCGCCACGCCCATAGTGATCATGAACATCCTCCGTGTGTCGATCCCCATGAGTTGAGCTGCTTCGGGATCCTGGGACGTTGCCATCAAGGCGTTTCCCATTTTGGTTCGTGTTATGATCCACCACAGTGCAGCTATCACAACGCATGAAATAATCAGTGAAAGCAAGCGCTGGCCCGCAATGTCCACGCCAAGGATCGTTATTCTCCCTTCAAGCAGAGCTGGTATGTTCCTATTGACCGGGCCGAATATTTGCAGGATCGCCTGATCCGCAAAAAGGGAAAGGGCCAGTGTCGTTATCAGCACGTTTATCATGGATGAGCGGATCGGCTCGATCACGAGGCGGTCCAGGAGGAGGGCAAGAACGAAGACTACTGCCATGCCCAAGAGGATACAAAGGATCATGGGAAGCCCTGTATACACCGACAGGGCATAGGTTGTGTAGGCCCCCAGCATGTAAAAGGCGCCGTGGGTGAGATTGACGACTCGCGCCACCCCAAAGATGAGTGCAAAGCCGACTGCCAACAGGGCGTAGATCCCACTCAGCACGGCCCCGTAGATCAATATTTCAAGGGCTATCACTTAAAGAAATCCTCTCTGGACCGCCGGCATCCGGCATTGTTCACCGGCTAAAATCCAGCGCTCTCTCAGGAAACCAACGAGTTACCTGGGAAGTTTGACCCATTCCGGGAACACCTCTTTGCCTGTGGCCCTGCTCTCCGGGTAAAGGATTACGATCTTGCCTCCCTCCTGCCACTGAGCCCAGTTGATGGCAACATAGTCGGGGCCGTACTTCAGTTCATGGCCCTCTTCAAAGGCGATCCTCCCAAGGGCGGCCACCATGTTTGTCTTTTCCAGCGCAGGAATAACCTCTTGTGTTTCAAATGTTCCGGCCCGCTCCACGGCGTCCTTGTATACATACAGGGCATCGTAGGCCCCCGTGGCAGTGACCAGGGGGTCTTCCCCCCAGCGCTTGACATAAGCATCCCAGAAAGGAATGGTCTTAGGAGAAATAGGAATACGATAGATAAAATTGGAGGTGATCTCGCCCACGCACTTGCCCCCTGACCGCTCCCAAAAATCAGATGATTGGGATGCCAGGGCAATGCCACCAATGGGCAGTGGGACCCTCTGATCATAGTATTGTTTGATAAAGATTTCTGAGACATGGGAATGCATCTCGACAACCAGCTCTGCTCCACTCTTCTTGACCTTGGAGAAAATGGGAGAAAAGTCGGTCGTCTTCATCTCAAAGAATTCCGCCATGACCACTTCCATCCCGTTCTTCTTGAAAAACATGGTCAGAAAACCGCCCAGCCCCTCTGTCCACTTGGCCTTTTCCGCCAGGATGGCGACCTTTGTAACCCCGTGTTTCTTTCCGAAGAAATTGACCATGAAGTTTCCCATGTCAAAGGCCAGCAACTGGTCTTTCAGGATACCCACCCGGAAGTAGTACTTATACTTCTCGTAGTCTTTCTTTACCATCTCCGTGAGAGTCGATGAAGCAGACCCTACGCCCAGATAGATCAGGTTGTACCTGGAAAAGAAAGGCATTTGCGCCAAGGTAACCCCGCTGGTAAAACCACCGGCGAGCACCTGGACCCTGTCTTTCAGGGCCAGCTTCTTGAGAGCCGTTATCCCCTTCTCCGGGGTGAATTCCTCGTCAGCAAAGGCAAGCTCTATCTCTTTTCCCAGGATACCGCCTTGAGCATTGATCTCGTCCGCCGCCAGAATTGCGCCCTGTTTCAGCGCCTTCCCGGGCCGCTGCTGTAAAGGGCCCAGGATCCCTATTTTCACTTTCTTCGCTGCCAGGGCCGTGCCCCAGACGGGCAACAGGACCATGCTCAGGACCAGGGTCGCCGTCAGGACCAGAAAACCCAAACTATTCCTTGTGCCTTTCTTCATGTCTATCCTCCTGTGAGTTTGAGGTGAGTTAATTGTGACTTTTGGCCTTCTCATCGCCGAACAGCTACTTAGATCAGTGATAGAGCCCTAGGTGATACAAAACCTTCCTTTGGTCTCAGGAGACAACGCTGTTTCTCGGTAGAGAACGAGGAATCATAAACGACCTGAATCTTTTATATTTTGCCTAATATGTTGTCAATGTGATTTATAAGGAATGAGGGTAGATTTCGGGGATCTCGTTCAACCCCTTTTTTCTTGACAGCTCGCAGGGACTCTCATATGCTCTTACCCCGAAAATACGAAGGGCTTTACGAAACTATCAATGTTAAGCCTGAGCGGAGAACTCAAATGAAGGCATTAATAGTAGGTGGAACAGGGGCTATGGGCCAGGCGGCAGCCCGGGATCTCATCAAACAGGAACAGGTAACCAAAGTGGTCTTGGGCGATATAGTCACGGATCCGGGCAGATTGCATGAAAAACTGCGGGCCAGCGAAAAGATCTCTGTGAGCAAGATCGACGTGAATGATCACGATGCCCTGGTAAAGGCCCTCAAGGATGTTAATGTGGTCATCAACTGTGCAGGACCGTTCCACAAGACAGGGGTCTCCGTGTCCAGGGCCGCCATCGAGGCAAAGGTCAATTACGTGGATATTTCAGATGAATACAAGACCGTGGAAAACCTCTTTGTCCCTGAAATCCAGAAACTGGCCGAGAAAGCCGGCATAACCATCTTGACGGGGATGGGATCGGATCCCGGCACGAACAACCTAATAGCCAAGTATCATGCAAGTCGCCTGGACCGCGTTGACGAGATCGCCCTGTTCTGGGTCGTAAGTATCGCGGACCTTGAGGAAGGCGCAACCTCCGGTGCGGCCTGGGACCACAGCCTCCATATGAACACGGGAACTGTCCCGCAATATCTTGACGGCCGCCTGGACTACGTGGAGGCCGGCACGGGAGAAGAGACCGTAAAGTTTCTGGAACCCCTTGGCAATTGCCCGGTACGCTACGTCGGGCACCCTCAGCCCCTTACCATGCCGCGGTACATACAAGGCGTCAGGACCGTGGTTATCAAAGGCGCGATGGTGCCCGAATGGGTGGACCACCTTATCCAAGAACAGAAGGAAACAGGCTTCCTCAGCAGCGAGCCCATAGAGGTCAAAGGCGCAAAGGTGGCGCCCTATGACCTGACGCTCCAACTCTGGAGGAACATCCCTCAGAATAGAGATCCCGGACCCAAGGCATCGGGCATGAAAGTCATTGTAAAAGGGGAAAGAGACGGAAAACAGGTCACCTACACCTCGGACATAGTGGGCAGGACTGCACCGGGCACCGGGATCGCCGCCTCGATCGCTGCCTTGATGCTTTCATCAGGTGATGTCACCGTAAAAGGCGTGGCTGCTCCGGAAGGTTGTATGGATCCTGAGAAGTACTTGGCAGCGCTCCTGGGCAGGGGAGCGAGGATATACCAGACGGAAACCATCACTTCCATGCTCTCGGTTTAGCAGATCTATACTCTCCTGCTGGAATTCACCTGTACAAGTTTCTCGCCGCATCAACCCTCTTCGAGAGCACCATGTTTTTCATTCACATAGGCCAGGGCTTGATCTACGGCTTCAATCGCTCTCTCGAGTTCCTCTTCGGTATGCCTGTAACATATGTATCCGTGGTGGTGCGGGTGTAAGAAGATGCCCCTGCGGATAAGCTGCGTGTAGAAGTCCTTACGCCTGACCTTGTATGTCCCGTGCCTATCCCTCTTGAAGATGACAAAGAACATGGGACCTATCCCGCTCAGCTCTGCCCCGACATCGTATTTGTTAAGAACATTGCCTAGCCTTTCGAGAAACCGGTTTCCCATTTCCCAAATCTTTTCAATGACCTTTTCCCGCTCCAGGATCTCGATTGTTTTCAAAGCTGCAACATAGCCTGTACTATTCGGGAAAAAGGTTGAAGAGATGAATACCTCCTGTTCTGCGACACTCATGATTTCCCTTCTTCCGGTAACAGCGCTTATGGCATACCCGTTGGCCATGCCCTTTCCGAAGACCGCCAGGTCCGGGGCGACTCCATAATACTCCTGGGCCCCTCCCATACTGAGCCTGAAGCCCGTGCGGATCTCGTCGTAGATCAGCACGGCGCCGTACCTTGTGGCCACCTCCCTCACCCCTTCAAGAAAGCCCGGCGCGGGTTCCTGCAATCTTTCATGGAGAGGATGTCCGAATGGGGTCAGAATTATTGCAGCCGTCTCATCACCGTACTTTTTCATCAGGTCTTCCAGCTGATCCAGGTCATTGTACCGGAATTCATGTACGTCTTCGTAAAGCTTTTCAGGTATGCCCCCTTTCACTTCAACGCACCAGTCATGCCACCCGTGGTAGCCGCAACGCATGACCTTGATCCTGCCCGTATATCCCCTGGCAATGCGGATACTGGCCGTGGTTCCGTCCGAGCCTGTCTTACCAAAAGAGCACATCTCAGAACAGGGGATGAGTTCATTCAGTTTTTCAGCCAGTTGGTTCTGGAAGGGCTGAGTCAGGGTAAAACAGAAACCCCTGTCTTTGATCTGCCTGATCACCACCTCATCAACTTCCTGCTCCCTGTATCCCAGCATGATCGGGCCAAAGCCACAGAGAAAGTCGATGTACTCGTTTCCGTCAACATCGACTATCCTTCCTCCTTTTCCCGATTCAAGAAAGACCGGGTATTCTCCAGGCACAAAATTGTAAGGCCGTCTCGCTCCACCTACCCCGCCCGGGATCAAGCGCTTTGCCTCTTCAAAAAGCTTCAGGCTCTTCTCAAGATTGAGTTTTTCCATGTCCCCGGCAATGCCCTCCTTTCGCGAGTTTGAGAAGTTCTCTCGCTGGGTGGAGACTATAGGCAAACGAACCCGACCAGTCAAGGGAAAAGGGGTCACCCAGATATTCCTTGTATCCTCTTATTAGGCCCTGCTTCAGTAAAAATCTCCTCCTTACGCCTTCCACGATTCGTTACATGATACCAAGCTCCAGGGGACTCTATTCTCAATGATCTGGACATAATCCGTTTTCTTATTGCAACATCAATCAAAAGCCAATCGGAGACATGACCTGTTCACGTTCACAGTGCTTCCCCCCACTAGATCTTGACATCCATAGCCTTTTCAAAT
>JAFDIC010000426.1 GCA_019308525.1 Deltaproteobacteria bacterium | reverse complement strand
GCGACAAAAGGGACATCCTCTATGATCCGGAGGTAGCAGACATCTGTATCAAACTCTTCAAGAACAATGGGTTCACTTTCAAGTAGATCCGCGATTCCATATATCAGGCCACGCCATACCCCCTTCCTCGGCCTTTCCCCTGGGCTATCTTTCCAGAGCTTCCCAAGGGGCAAGAAAGCAAGCGCGCTTATGGGTCCTTGTTTTGAAGCCCATCCCCATTGACTTGTAGTAATTTTTTATAATATAATAAATATGTTAAAAATTGTAATAAATCACTCTTGTCCAAGAAAGAACTGGCACGGTTTCAAACGTCAATGATGTTAGGGCATGTGACGCTCCTGTGGCCAGATAACCTGATTTTGTCATTCCCGCGAAAGCGGGAATCCAGGCTCCGGAACTCAACCCCGTATCTTCTGGATGCCCGCTTTCGTGGGCATGGCGTGGTGGTGAATGCCCCGTGTTCGCCACAATAATCTCATTTACAAGGATCTTGGATACTAATGATAATAGATATATCCTGAATCGATTGATTGAATGGAACCAGGTATCATTACAAGATCCTGGGTTCTTGTTTCGCACCGGGCAAATTTGCCCAAAATAGCCCTATTGCATCATGATTATGGCAAGTGAAAAGACCACAGCTTCTATTGAAAATGGCAATGGCCCCAAGAACGAAGCCCTTTACAATAGCAGGGTGGTAAAGAATTACCTGGAATACTTGGCCAGGCATTACCCGGACCTGGATACCAGTGAACTGCTTTCATATGCAAGCATGACCAAGTACGAGGTCGAAGACCCGGCCCACTGGTTCAGCCAAGACCAGGTCGATCTCTTCCATGAAATCCTGGTTGAAAGGACCGGGGATCAGGAAATCTCCAAGGAAGTGGGCCGTTACACCGCCCTGTCCGAAGCTTCCGGTACCATCAAGCAATACACCCTCGGCTTCATCTCCCCTTCCACTGCTTACTGGCTCGTCGAGAAAATCCTTTCGAAGCTATCCCGTGCCAGCACTGTCAAGACCAAGAAGGTTGGGCAAAACAAGGTGGAAATACGCGTCAAACCAAAGCCGGGAGTATCCCAGAAACCTTACCAGTGTGAAAACATGTTGGGTAGCTTTGAGGCGATCTCAAAGGTCTTCACCGATAAATTCGCGAAGATAGAACACCCTGACTGCATCCATAAAGGAGGAGAACTGTGCCGGTATATAGTGACATGGGAGAGGACTCCCCATCTGATTTGGAAGTACTACCGGAATATCATCCTCCTTTGTGGGATACTCACATCCTTTGCCCTGTACTTCTTTCTCCATACCTACCACTGGACTGTTTATGTGTTCCTTTGTGCCATTGCAACCCTCGCGTTGTCTTTGTTCACAAGCATACTGGAAAACCGTCAGCTTTCCCGAAATTTAGCGGCCCAGGGTAATGCTGCCAAGGATCTTCTTGACGAGATGAACATCCGTTACAACAATGCCCTCCTGGTGCAGGAAATCGGACAGGCCACATCCACCATTCTTGACCTCGGGGACCTATTCAATTCAATCACAACCACTATGAGAAAGCGCCTTGATTTCGACCGGGGCATGATAATGATTGCAAACCGGGAGAAGACCAGGCTCATGTATACGGCAGGGTACGGGTACACAAAGGAGCAGGAGAGACTCCTGAGAGAGGCGGAGTTTCACCTGGACAATCCCGAATCAAAGGGCCTGTTTGTTCGGGCCTTCAGGGATCAAAAGCCCCTCCTGGTCAACGACATCTCCCAGATGAAAATCGAGTTTTCACAACGAAGCAAGGAACTCACAGAAATAATGGGAGGGGAGGCCCTTATATGCGTACCCATAGTTTACAAAAAAGAGCCACTGGGCATAATCGCCGTGGACAACATCAAGACAAAAAGGCAACTCACCCCCAGTGACATGAATCTCCTGGTCGGTGTCGCATCCCAAACCGCTGTGAGTATCATAAACGCGATGTCCTTCAAAAGGATCAAGGAAAGCGAATACAGGTACAGGACCATCCTGGAGACCATTGAGGAAGGTTATTATGAAATGGATCTTTCCGGGAAGTTCACTTTTTTTAACGACTCCATGTGCAAGATACTCGGGTATGGGAGAGACGAACTGCTGGGCATGAACGGAGAGAACGTTACGACTCCTGAGTCCGCGTCAAGGCTCAAAGAAATCCTGAGAGACATCTATCGAAACAGGGACTCGGCCAGCATGGTTGAGATCGAGGTCCACAGGAAAGACGGGCACAAGAGAGTCCTGGAAATCTCGACTTCCCTCCTCACCAGTGATTCAGGCAAGGCACTGGGTTTCAAGGGCGTGGTAAGGGATATCACGCCCCGTAAACAGGCCGAGGATGACCTTCGCAAGAGCGAGGAAAGGTTTAGAAAGCTGTACGGGGAATCCAAGAGGGCCCAGGAGGTGTACCGATCACTCCTGCATACCTCGGCGGATGCCATTGTAATGTATGATCTCGAGGGGAGGGTCAAGTATGTAAGTCCTGAATTCACAAAGATCTTTGGATGGACTCCCGATGAGGTCAAGGGCAAGAAACTTCAATTTGTGCCCCCGAGCGAGGTAGAGGGCACCATGGCCGGGATCAGGCAAATACTCCAGACCGGCAAGGGTGTTCAAGGATTCGAGACCAAGCGGTATACAAAGGATGGTCGCGTCATTGACGTGAGTGTCAGCGGCTCACGTTACAATGATCACGAAGGTAGGCCCGCTGGCCTGCTCGTCATCCTCAGGGATGCGACCGAAAGGAAAAAACTTGAATCCCAATTGCAACAGGCCCAAAAAATGGAGGCCATAGGGACCTTGGCAGGTGGAATTGCCCATGACTTCAATAATATCCTCACCTCTATCTTTGGGTATACCGAGATCGCAAGTCTCGGTTTACCCGAGGATTCCAAGAGCAAGAGGGATTTGCAGGAAGTCCTAAAGGCAGCCAACAGGGCCAGGGACCTTGTGAACCAGATACTCGCCTTCAGCCGCCAGCGCAGGCAGGAGAGACGGCCCATAGAGGTTAGCCCTATCATAAAGGAGGTCATCAAGCTACTCAGGGCCACACTGCCCACAAGCATTGAAATACGGCAAGACATTCGGAGCACCAATGGCGTTGTGGAAGCGGATCCCACCCAAATTCATCAGGTCCTCATGAATCTTTGCACCAATGCAGCCCACGCTATGAGAGAAAACGGGGGCGTGCTCAAGGTATCCCTCGAAGTCACTGAGCTGGACGAGGAGTTTACCTCAAAGCATCCGGATATAAAACCCGGTC
>JAFDIC010000425.1 GCA_019308525.1 Deltaproteobacteria bacterium | reverse complement strand
CCGTCGCCTCCTCCCCCTGGACCTTTACCGGCACCACTATTATTTCGATATTTGCAAACCGCCTGCGGACGACCTTCAGGAAATCCCTTACGGCGGCCCCGGTGGGAGACGTGATCACTGCGACCCTCCGGGGCAGGAAAGGCAACGGTTTCTTTATCTTCACATCAAAGACTCCCCGGGCCGCCAGCTTCCTTTTGAGTTGCTCGAAGGCCAGGGCAAGGGCTCCAATACCAAGGGGCTCAAGGTAATCAAGGATCAGTTGATACTCTCCCCTCGTCTGGTACATCCCTATTCGACCCTGCGCGAGAACTTTCATTCCATCTTCCGGCATGAACTTGAGATACCTTGAGCGGGGGCGAAACATCACGGCCCTGATCTTTGCGCCTTTATCCTTCAGGTCCATGTAGAAATGACCTGAGCCAGGAACCCTGAAATTACTGATTTCCCCCTCGACCCACAGGAACTCGAAGTGGGACTCGAGAAGATCCTTGATCTGCTCCGTGAGAGCGCTGACCGTGTAGATTCTGGGGCCTTGACCATCCTCTAGTTGCATAGTAATTCCCAAGCCGCATGAACAGGACAGATTCTCAGGCTACATTATTAGTGATTAGGCCACTTAACACAAGTGATTTTGCTCATTATCCTGTAACAAGGCAGATTCTTACCCTAAAAACAACCTCTGGTTGCGATCCATTCTTCACTCTCAATGCCACGGCCCACATGGCAAGCCGCAGCTTGCTCCTGCATGAAATCACACGATGTTTCCGGCGGGAGAGGCATCCTGCCGCGATTTACCATCTTCCCCGATTCTACCGTCGCTGCCCACAATCTGTTGACACCCGATCCAATTTCCAATATCCTCCACCCGGCTGCCCCGGGGAAAGGAATCGCCGTCATTTTCAGCTCTTTTTTATGGAGGAAGCCTTGGACCAGGAGATATTCACGCCGCAGGACATAAGCCAGATAGAGCAACGGGGCCTGAGGCCCGAGGAGGTGTTGTCCCAACTGGAGCGCTTCAAGCGGGGCTTCCCCCATGCCAAGCTCAACAGGCCATGCACCCTTGGAGACGGAATCATTTCATTGGGGGAAGCCGACATTCAAAGGCTTTCCGCCCTTTACCGCGAAGCAGCCCTCTCTGGAAGGGCCATGAAGTTCGTCCCCGCATCGGGCGCAGCCACTCGCATGTTCAAGGCCCTGCTGGCCGTGCACAACAGGTTTGAGCAAGAAGGAGAGGACTCCGGGCTTCCCCCTGACGATCCTGATTACCAGGCACTCATCAAGTGCGTGAACATGATAGAGAAGTTCGCCTTTTATCCGGACCTCAAATCCATCATATCAAGGGATGGGTTGAGTCTTGAAGGCCTGCTGGAAGAGAAGAGGTACAGGGTGATCCTGGACTATCTCCTCACGGACAGGGGCCTTAACCTGGCAAGGCTTCCAAAGGGGTTGATCCCCTTTCACGCGTATCCCGATCACACCCGAACGCCGTTTGAGGAGCACCTCGTGGAGGCTGCCGCCTATGTTAGGGATCGGCAAGGCATGGCAAACCTTCACTTCACGGTATCGCAGGAGCACAGGGACGCCTTTCAGGATCATTTAAACAGGACCCGAGCCCTCCATGAGACTCACGGCACTCGCTTCAGGGTGTCATTTTCCATCCAAGGCCACGGCGCGCTTCTGGAAAATCTCTCTGAAATCGGCGGAGACATAATCTTCATAAAAAACATAGACAATGTTGCGCCCGACAGGTTGAAAGCGGCCACCTCCAAGTACAAGAGGGCGCTTGGAGGCTATCTCGTCGAGCTTCAAGACAGGATATTCGATTACCTGGATCGCCTCTCCCGGAGCCGGGTCGAGGACAGGGAAATCCAGGAAATCATCAGGTTCATCAGGGAGGTGCTCAAGGTTTCCCTGCCTGAGAATCTCGACCGGGTCACGAGGCAAGAGCAGATCCGTGTCCTGACCCATAGACTGGACAGGCCCTTGAGGGTGTGCGGTATGGTGAGAAACCTGTCTGAGCCGGGAGGCGGCCCCTTTTGGGTTGAACACCCGGGCGGTTCCCTTTCCCGCCAGATCGTCGAGGCCTCCCAGGTAGACTTGAGTTCAAAGGAACAACGGGCCATTTGGGAATCCTCCACCCATTTCAACCCTGTGGACCTGGTCTGCGGAGTAAGAAACTACAGGGGCAAGCCCTTTGATCTCCTGGCCTTCAGGGATCCTGAGACAGGGTTCATATCCCGCAAGTATCATGAGGGCCGCGAGCTTAAGGCCCTGGAGTTGCCGGGACTGTGGAACGGCGGCATGGCAAAATGGAACACGGTGTTTGTGGAGGTTCCGCTTGTTACTTTCAGCCCGGTAAAGACCATCCTGGACCTGCTCCGCAAAGAACACCAGCCGGAATAGGCTGCCAGGTCTACCAAGAATCCCGGGGGATTACGGAAAAGGATATGGTTCAGAAGGCATTTTTTTACTTGGAAACCGGAGCAAAGGGCTTTTGCATGGGAGCTGCGGACGTTGTTCCCGGGGTCTCAGGAGGAACAATGGCCTTTATCCTCGGCATCTATGAGGATCTCCTGGAGGCCATCAGGTCCTTCGACCTGGAGTTTCTTCGCCTGGTGCTCAAACTCCGGCTCAGGGAGGCCTTTGGCCGGACCGCCTGGCAATTCCTCCTGGCCCTCCTTGCCGGGATCTTCCTGGCCATCTTTTCCCTGGCCAAGCTGCTGAGCTGGCTGCTCCATAATCAGCCTGTCCTGATATGGTCCTTCTTCTTCGGTCTCATACTGGCATCGGTCTATACGGTAGGTCGCCACCTGGAGAAGTGGAGCCCCGTCCTTTTCCCCTGGATCATCATGGGGGCCCTGGGGACCTATCTGCTGGTAGGTTTGATGCCTGTTTCAGCACCCCATACCCCGTTGTTCCTGTTTGTGTCCGGAGCCGTGGCCATTTGCGCCATGATCCTGCCGGGTATATCCGGGGCCTTTGTCCTCGTACTCCTCGGCCAGTACGCTTACGTGCTCGAGGCGGTTACAAAGAGGGATTTCCTGACGCTTCTCCTGGTGGCCGCCGGCGCGGGTGTGGGAATCCTCTCCTTTGCCCGGTGCCTGAATTGGCTCCTGAAGAGGTACCACGACCCCACAATGGCCCTCCTGACGGGCCTGATGCTGGGGGCCTTGAGAAAGGTATGGCCATGGAAGAAGACAGTCGAGGGAGTCATGGGGGACCGGGGAGAGGTCGCCTCGCTCTACCAGGCAAACGTCTTTCCCACGACATGGGACATGGAAATCCTGATCGCCCTGTGCCTCATGGTCCTTGGCTTCCTCATCGTCTTTATCATGAACCGGTATTCGTCCAAGGAGGCAAGACCTTGAGCCACACCCAAATGAGTTGCCCTTTCAATGAGTTCCAGACGAGTTTGCGATGTTCCTCCGGTCTGGCAATTTTTGTTGACCTGTGACCCAAATTTCCCTATATTTAGTCGATTAGTATGACTTGGAAGGCCTTATCTTTTCGGACAGAAGCAGGCTATTGGCATTTCTGCTGAACACTGTATCGCAAATCTCTTGGCTCTCCCTGCCTTGAGAGACCATAATCGATCCCACGGACTTATCTTCGGTAGATTCAGAACGTAAGGTCTCTTCTAGAGATATACCCAACTTTACCCTGCGATACAGGCTCCTGGCATGGTCTGGCCGCTTTTTCCACCGGGCCGGGCCTTGATTATGGAGATTACAGACTGCTTCAAAAGGCTTCCAGACCGTCCAGGACAGATGATAACTTTCATGGATAACGGTAGAGATAAATCATAAGGAGGAAGATCATGAACGACAATAAAAATCCGGTCAAGTGCATGGACCTGACCTTCCGTGACAGCCACCAGTCCCTCTTTGCAACCAGGATGCGCACGGAAGACATGATACCCATAGCAGAAGATATGGACAAGGTGGGCTTCTGGGCCATGGAAGTCTGGGGAGGCGCCACATTTGATGCCATGCATCGTTTTTTGAATGAAAACCCATGGGATCGGCCCCGGGAACTCAAGAAATATGTGAAGAATACCCCCTTTTCCATGCTCCTCCGAGGCCAGAACCTCGTGGGCTACAGGAACTATGCCGATGACGTAGTGAGGGCCTTCGTGGAAAAATCCTGTGAAGTGGGAATAGATATATTCCGTGTCTTCGATGCCCTCAATGACTTGAGGAACTTCGAGACCTCCGTGGAGGTGATCAAGAAGAACGGCAAACACTTCCAGGGTGCGATCTGCTTCTCCCTGACAGAACGAAAAATGGGGGGACCCGTGTTCAATCTCAACTATTACCTGGACAAGGCCAAGGCCCTGGAGGACATGGGCGCGGATTCCATCTGTATCAAGGATATGGCCGGAATCATATCCCCTTACGATGCCTACGAGCTGGTCAAGGCCTTGAAAGAGACGGTAAGGGTGCCCATCAACCTCCATACACACTATACCTCCGGCATGGCATCCATGTGTCAGATCAAGGCCATCGAGGCAGGAGTCGACATCGTTGACACGGTCCTGGCCCCCTTTGGGCTCAGGACATCCCACCCGGCCGTGGAACCCCTGGTAGTAACCCTGGAAGGGACACCCAGGGACACGAACCTGGACCTGGACCTTCTGCTCAAGCTGGGGGAGCACCTGGAAGCAATCGCTCCCAAGTACAAGAACATGTTTGACACAAGCCGGGTTTCGGTCATAGACACAAACGTACTGAAACACCAGATCCCCGGGGGTATGGCATCCAACCTGGCCAGCCAGTTAAAGGAGGCCAATGCCCTTCAGCGCATCAATGAGGTCTACGAGGAACTGCCCCAGACCCGGAAGGATCTCGGGACACCTCCCCTGGTAACCCCTACGTCACAGATCGTCGGGGTCCAGGCGGTCCTGAACGTGCTTTTCGGGAGATACAAGATGATTACGAACCCCTTGCCCTCAAGGGCTACAGCAGGGGCAACACCCCCATCACCGGGAGGCCCGGGGACTGCCTGGAGCCCGAGCTTGACAATGTCAGGGAGAAATGCGGTGATGTTATCAAGAACGATGAGGATCTGCTCATCTGCGCCCTGTATCCAACTACGGGAAGGGAATTCCTGGAACGAAAGTACGGAAAGAAATAAAGGTCCAGTTCCAGAGGGAGCGGGCTTTGGACACCCCTCAAAGGAGCTGGGGGTCCTTGCGGAAACATCAACCACGTAGTTATGATACCCATTCGCGATACGATCCAGGCCAGGAACTATCCGGTTGTCAACACGGCGATCATTGCCCTCAACGTATTCTTCTACTTCGTGGAGCTGGCACAGGGGCCGCGGCTCCATCAGTTCATCTTCACTTACGGTCTGGTCCCGGCCCGCTACTCCACTGACATCGGGAACTACTTCAGCGTCGGCCAGCAGGTCCTCTCCTTCTTCTCTTTCATGTTCATCCACGGAGGATTCTGGCACCTCCTGGGAAACATGTGGTCCCTCTATATTTTCGGAGATAATGTAGAAGACAGGCTGGGGCCGATCAAGTACCTTTTCTTCTATATCCTGTGCGGCCTGGGATCCGGCCTGTCCCACCTGCTCTTGAACTGGCATTCCCAGGTCCCTACTATCGGGGCAAGCGGTGCCATTGCCGGAGTCATGGGGGCCTACCTCATACTCTTCCCCGGTTCAAGGATCCTCACTCTCATTCCAATCTTCTTCATACCTTACTTCGTGGAGATACCGGCCCTGGTATTCCTCGGCATTTGGTTTCTGCTCCAGTTCTTGAGCGCAGCGAGTGCGCCTGCGCAGGCAGGAGGTATCGCCTGGTGGGCCCACGTAGGCGGATTCCTCTTCGGAATGCTCCTGTTGAAGATCTTTCTCTGGGTCCCTGAACCGAGCTTCGTCTCCAGGGTTACGTCTCTCGCCTCCACCCGGAAAGCGCCTCGCCTCCAGTTGATCCGCACCAGGAGGGAGTCAGCGGAGGCGGACCTCTTCGGCACCATTACTATCACACCCGCAGAGGCGAGGCTCGGGGCTCGCAAACTGGTCAATATCCCCTATGGATTCCGCAGCAGGATACTCAGGGTGAACGTCCCGCCGGGCGTAAGGGATGGCATGATACTTCGCCTGGCGGGCCTGGGCCGGGACCTGCCGGGGGGCAGGCGGGGTGATCTCTACCTGAAAGTCCGGATCCATAGCTGGGATGAATAGGACAGAAAGTCAAAGGAGGTATCATCAACAGCCATGATTCTCACTTTTCTTGGTACTGGTGGAGCTTGGATTTTACCTGAACTGGCCTGCGACTGCATGATTTGCAAGGCCATGAGAC
>JAFDIC010000424.1 GCA_019308525.1 Deltaproteobacteria bacterium | reverse complement strand
ACATGCAGCGTTTCTAGATGCCATACTTGTTACGGACAACCAGAAAGAGTTCAGACGGGTGCCGGGATTGAAGACGGAGAATTGGGTGAGTCGGTAAGAGTAAAATGGGTAACGAGGAAAAAGGGACCAGACCTGTTTTTGACTACACGGGGGGGATTGCTGGTGATGAGGTGCGGGAAGGCGCGTGTAGGGCAAGAGCAAGGTTCTGGTGTCTTGCTTCAGACGGAATTGGAGTTTTCCTCAGATTGTATTGACTCTAGAAGAGGGAGGAAAACGCCATGACCAAAAGGAGAAAGAATTATGCCCCTGGAGTGAAAGGGATTATTTTGGAGAAACAGCAACAGATTATTGACACTGTTCGGCAGGTTCTTGCGGATGACTCGCGGGTTGAATTCGCTTATCTTTACGGTTCCTACGCCGGCGGCGAGGATGCTCGGGATATCGACATTGCCGTCTATGCCGGCCATGGAGTCATGCCCCACAGACTGGCAGTTGACTTGAAGATCGAATTATCGCGGCGGACGGGAATTCCACCGGATGGGTTCGATATTCGAGTTTTGAATGAAGCTCCGAGGTCCGGCGACTTGTTTGGACTGCTCTATTTGAAACGCGTGCTCACGAGCGGGATTCTGCTTCTTGATAGAAGACCTGAGATTCGGACCGATTTTATCGAGAAGTATGGAATGAAGTACCGGGAGTGCGAGGGGTTGATCGCCGAGGTGCTGACATGATCGATATCGTTCGGCTGAAACGCCTTTTGACGGAGATCAGGAGAAGCAGCCGTGAACTCCAGCATCTGGTTGAGGAGAATACCCTTCACCCTGGGTCGGTACCGTTGAAGGCGGCAAAATATCTCTTGATTGAACTGGGAGAGGCCATGTCAAATACGCTTCAGCACATTCTGGCCAAAGAAACCGAAACAGTTTGCGACCGAGCCATTTTTTGCCTGACATTTCAGCCGGTTAGTAAGGTGCGTCCGCAACTACTCGAAAATACGGGAGAAGTTGCGGCATGCCTTGCGGTGTTGAACCACGGAAAAAGAAAAGGATGAAGAATAGGGGGCTTCAGGGTGGGTGAAGAACAGGATGAGGTTTTTGAGGTTTACGAAGATACGAGAGGAATTGGGATCTCTTTTTCTGTTGAAGATATCCAGGGCCTCCATGCTGTTTCGGTGAATCCGGGTGCAGTGAGAGGAGACCATTTTCATGAGAGGGATGAGGCCCTTTGCATCATGGGCGGCCGGTCCATCTGTGAAATCGAGATAGAAGGGGAATCAAGAGATTCCGGGAAAAAGATCAGGGTGGAACGGGACATGGAAGCCTTTGTTATTCCCAGGGGGTGCGTTCACAGAGTTCGTAACAGGGGTGAGAGGACCTTTTTCCTGGTATCGTTTTTGATAAGATGAGAGGGGAGGTCAGGAAGACAGGGGACAGCAATCAGAGGGCAGAAGACCCATTGAAATAGTGCTGCACAGCTTCACGGGGCAGGCAGGGGAAAGGCTTAGGGTCGGGGGACCAAGAAATACCCATTAACAAAGAAAGACGAGAAAAGCATTTTGCTACACAGCCATCTTTCTAACAGGAAATTCCCGGGGAGTGCGTATAATATCAGGATGCATTTCCTCTCTTTTTCTTAGCTCCATGGCGATCTTTTTCACATCAAATCCAAATTCTTGGCAAAATGTCTTTCGGGTTTTGCGTATCGCTTTAATAACCGAATCATCTTTCATTTTCGTCACCTGTTTCCTTGAAGAGTTGTAAAGGTGTTATGATTTCAGGGACAAACAGCTTTAATTTGCGATTTATGGCGTCTATATGGTCTTTCTTGTTCATGTTGGCCAAGTGATTACAATTCCATGTTAGAAGATAGTCCATTTTGAAAAAAGAGGCATAGGCCAAATGAAAGGCATCACCCATGTCAGTTCTTGGCATAAGATAGTTTTTCAGGTATTCTCGGACAATATCTTCAATCTCTGAAGCAATAGGTAAAACCGGAATGCTTTCTACCAAGGCAATAACCTTTTCCCTGTGAGGATAATCCCCCCTTTGTAATTCTACCAAAACCAATTCTGAAATATACAGATCAAAGGAGCCTCTTTCATTAGCCCACCAGTCTCTCGTTACTTTTCTTCGATACCGTATGTCAAGCTCCTTCCTTGGATCGTAATAATAGCTGGGAATGGTGGTGTCCAAATACAATGACCTTTTGATCATCTGGCTGAGAATCCTCACAAAATTAAGTAAGAAGGACTGCGTTTGTCAAATGTTTTGTCTGCCAAAAACTATAAGGCACTTCATGCGGCGATGTCAACATGAAGAAATGGGGTCAAACCTAAATTTCTGTAACGTTTTGGCTGTTTGAAAAGCCCACTCGGACTAAAGGCTTGCAGCGTTCAAGAGCCTTGGCACAAACTATTCTCCCGCAATGCCAATAATTTTGAACCCATGAGGGGTAAGGGAGCGTTAACGGTCCCCTCCCCGAGATTTTTTCCACGGCCGTTTCAAAAGGGTAAAGTGTTACAAGAATCCTAACAACCCGAACAGGACAGATGAGATCAATAAGCCAGGGGAGAAAGGGAAGCGAGATACCCCAGGTAGTACGCCGGCGCACCAAGGACGAAACCGAGAAATGATATACGAAGAAGTATTTAGAGAATTCTCTTCAAAGGGGGTTCGATATCTGGTAGTGGGGGGTATAGCCACAAACATTTATGGTTACGTGAGGATGACTGTTGATTTAGACATAATGGTGGATCTTTCGGAAGAAAACCTCTCCAGGGTCATAAGCGGCATGGAAAAGCTCGGTTACTTGCCAAGGGCACCGGTGGAGCCTCTTGACCTGGTATCCAAAGAAAAGAGAGAACGCTGGGTCAAAGAGAAAGGGGCAGTGGTCTTTACGTTTGTGCATAAGGAGAAGCCCTACAGACAAGTAGACGTTTTTCTTTCCAATCCTGTAGCATTTGATGAGGCATACGGTAGGCGAAGGGATATGCAAATAGGAGATGCCAAGCTGAGCCTCATATCCATGGATGATTTGATTGCGTTGAAGCAAGCTGTCGGGAGGCCCAGGGACCTTGAAGATGTTCACCATCTCAAGAAGATAAGGGAAATAAAGGACAGAGAACGATGAAGATGCGGCTGGAGGATCTCTACAGATATTGCCACGAAAAACCCTCCCTCGAAGAAGTGTACCGGGATGCTTCAGAGGTCCCCGATGAATATCTGATGGACTGGATCAAGGATAAGCATGACTTTCAGCGGTTTCACACGGAGGAAGAATTGATAAGTTCTCTTGAGTTAACTCCCGAACA
>JAFDIC010000423.1 GCA_019308525.1 Deltaproteobacteria bacterium | reverse complement strand
AGCCGCCCATAGTCTAAAGGGCTCTGTAGGAAGCCTGGGGGCTAAGCGGGCGCAAGGGGCGGCTTACCGCCTGGAACGGATTGGAAAAGAGTGCAGGCTGGGAGAAGCGGAGGAGGCCATGGCAGCCTTGAGAGAGGAGCTTGAAAGGCTGGTGGGGGCCCTCAGCAAGTATTTAGAGGATGAAGGTACGGCCAGATTGTGATAGAATTGGCAAGTCGAGGATATGGGAAAGGTGAACCAGGTAGATCGCAGCCGAGATGAAAAGAACCCCAGACAGGAACCATAAGAAACTGAGGTATGCGGAAAGGCGCAAGAGGATCGGTGAGCTCTTGGCCGATGCGGGCAAGATCCCCAAGGAGGCCGTGGGAAAGGCCCTTGAGCTGCAAAAGGAGCAGTACAAAAGCATGGGCGAAATTCTCATTGATATGGGCGCGGCAGACGATATCGAGGTTGCCAAGGCCCTGGCAGAGCAGCTGGAGATCCCATTCGTCCGCTTGAATGACATAGAGATATCCGATGAGATCATTTCCCTCGTGCCCCATTCTCTGGCACACAAATACTCCCTGATTCCTAGAGAGAAGACGAACAAGGGGTTGATAGTGGCAATGAGCAATCCATTGGATCTATCTGCCCTCAATGACCTGTCTTTTGTAACGAGGATGCCTATCCATGCTGCTGTCGCACCTGAAAGGGATATTGTCGAAGCCATCGGCAGATATTACTCAAAGCAGGACATGGAAAAGGATTTGGAAGTCTTGACCGACAGTGAGGATGGTCTTGAAATTCTACAGGCAGAGAAGGAAGAAGAGGATTTGGACAATGTCCAGGACCTCCTGGATATGACCGAGAGACCACCTATTATGAAGTTCACAAATGCAATGCTGGTCAATGCTATCAACCAGAAGGCCAGTGACATTCACATAGAGCCTCAAAAGACATCGGTTACCATCCGTTACAGGATAGACGGCGTGATGAGAAACACCATGAAGGTGGATAAGTATATCCATGCCCCCCTGATTTCCAGGATCAAGGTGATATCCGACATGGATATTTCCATTAGGAGAAAACCTCAGGATGGAAAGACTCAGGTTAAGTACCAGGGGAAAGTATATGATCTCAGGGTCTCTTCAATACCTACGTCTTACGGTGAGAAAATCACGATCCGAATCCTAAACCCGGATATGGCCGGTATAGGATTCGAAGACCTGGGGCTTACGAAAAAGGCCTATGAAGAACTCCTGGAGGTAATAAGTATACCCCAGGGGATCATGCTCATTACGGGCCCTACGGGAAGCGGGAAGTCCACGACTCTTTATGCCTGTCTAAACAAGCTCAACTCACCGGACGTAAATATCGTGACGGTAGAAGATCCAGTAGAATACGATATACAGGGCATTAACCAGGTTCAGATAAATCCCAAGGCAGGCATCACTTTTGCAGAGGGCCTGAGGTCATTGCTGAGGCAGGACCCGGACATCATCATGGTAGGTGAAATAAGAGACAGCGAAACAGCGACGATCGCCTGCCAGGCTGCCCAAACGGGACACCTTGTGTTGTCTACCCTACACACCAACGATGCCCCGTCAGCGGTGGTAAGACTCTTGGACCTGGGGATTGAACCCTTTATCATAGCTTCTTCACTCGTGGCGGTTGTGGGTCAAAGACTCGTACGCAGGACTTGCAATAAATGCAGGACTCCATACGCTCCGGACAGGAATCTCTTTCAAAGGCCTCCCCTGGACAGGATCGATATGGAAAAGGCCACCTTTTGGAGAGGGAAAGGATGTGATGCATGCCAGCAAACCGGGTACAAAGGACGTCTTGGGATCTTCGAGGTTCTGAAGGTTACGCCGACCTTAAGGGAAGTGATAACATCGGGCATGTCAGACGTCGCTTTGAAGAGCGCAGCCGAGAAAGAGGGATTCCAGCCGATGATCATGGATGGGATAGTAAAGGTAATGCAAGGGCAGACGACCATCGAGGAGATCCTGCGTGCTGTTCCCCCTGAAATGGTTAAGTCCCACGTACAGGTTCCGGAGTCCTCCGGGAAAGACCAGAAGGTGATCCAGGGGAGGCCGGAAATTGATCGGAAGCATGTCGGTGTTGGCAAAAAGAAAATACTGGTGGCAGACGACAGCGTGATCATGCTGAAGAGCCTGACAAGGGTCCTGGAGTCAAGGGATTATGTCACGGTGAGTGCTGAAAACGGCATTGAAGCCCTGAGTCTGGCATCTAAGGAAAGGCCGGATCTCATCATCACTGACCTGGTCATGCCCAAGATGGACGGCATCACCCTGGTCAAGGAGTTGAAAAAGAGAGATGCCACGAAGGAGATCCCTGTAATCATGCTCACCGCTCAGCACGAGGTGGATACGGAGGTCGCGGGGCTCACCGCAGGGGCAGACGATTACCTGACAAAGCCCATAAACGCCAGGAGACTCCTGGTAAGGGTGGATCGACTCCTCGATAAATAGGCCCCCTTTGGTTCTCCGAAGAATCATTGAACAGGTTTCACACATCATTCCAACGTCGATCCAACGTCGATGAACTCGTAATGAGTCAAGATTGGGATGGCAAAGCAAGAAGCTTCACGTGCAACGGGCTTGCAAAATCTCGTTGCCGGGGGAGCACAAATTCCATCTGATCACCGCCCAAGGTTGCGGTATCTTCGAAAGGCTTACTTATTGGATGCCGCAGTCACAATGAGATAAAGGGCAACGCAGATAGCAAGATTCCGCCCAGCGGCGAATTGGGCTTCTTACGAAGCCGTCAACTTCGGGATGCTGGCAAGTTTAAGCGGTCCTCCCGGCGCCTCCTCACCGACCTTCGGTCCCCTTCAGGGGGTATTCTGTCCCTGCCCTTCAGCATGAGGGCTACGATCAATCCGACAATAATAAGGGCCTGTATCAATCCAAGCATGGCCTGTAGGAAGTTTTGATCCATTATTATCAGGGCGCTCACTCCCAGGCAAACAGCCAGGGTGGAGATGATAATTACCGCCTCCTTTTTGGCAAACCCCATGAAGATCAACCGGTGATGAAGGTGATCCTTATTGGCGCAGCCCAGTAGCCCAAGGAAGTCCTTGGCGTGGCCGTTCCTTATCCTTGACAGATTGACATACACCATGTCGAAGATGAGCACTCCAAATATCAATATGGGGGCAGAAAGGGATACAAAATGACTGGTGTTGGACCATCTTCCCAGGACGGCAAGGCCCGCCAGGGTAAAGCCGAGGAAGGTGCTTCCTGCATCCCCCAGGAAGAGGAAGGCTGATTCCCTGATCCTGAAGTTATAGGGGAAGAACCCGAGACA
>JAFDIC010000036.1 GCA_019308525.1 Deltaproteobacteria bacterium | reverse complement strand
CGGCCATAGCAATAGAAAACGTCAAACTCCACGGCAAGAGGAGAAATAGCAGGCTGCATTAGCCCATCATAGAAATTGAGGCCTTCTTTTCTCAAGAAAGGCCTTGATCTCTTCAATCCCGTTGGGTTGATCCGCACACCTTGAAAGGAATTCTCTTTCCCGCTCCAATTGTGTCTCAAGAGAAGTGTTGAAGGAGTCATTTATCAGGAACTTTGATGCGGAAAAGGAGGACAGGGGTCTGTTGTTGATCTCCCCGATCAGTTCTGCGGCCCTGCTGACGGCTTGGCCGTCCGGTACTACCTCCGTAACGAGACCTAACTTCAGGGCAAGCTTCGAAGAGATGGGGCGATCCAGTGCGGCTATCTCCAGAGCCTTGGCCATGCCAACGAGCCGGGTGAGGGTAAAAGTCCCGCCGCCGTCGATACTCAGTCCGTTCGAAGTATAAGCCTGTCTCAAGGTGGCCGATGAGTCCATTATCCTGAAATCGCAGGCCAGTGCCAAAGAAAAGCCCCCGCCTGCGGCCGGTCCGTTGAGAGCGGCAATGACCGGCTTCGGCATGCGACGTATTTCAATAATGGCCTGGTGATATCTGGCAGCCAGTGCATGGAATGCATCGCCGGGGCTCTTAGCGAATTCAGACAATGATCTCAGGTCTCCCCCGGCGCAGAAGGCCTTGCCTTCTCCTGTCAGTATTACTCCGATGAGGCCTGGGTCTCTCCCAATTTCCGTAAGCCGCTCTGACAGTTCTATCACCATGTCCCGGTCGAAGGCGTTATAGTGTCGGGGCCTGTTGAGAGTTACTTTCGCGATTCGATCCGTGAGATCAAGCTTGATTGGTTTCTCCATCTCCTGTCTCCTTAACTAATGTAAAGACATTCAAGGGCAGAATATCAAATTGGGGCGATTGGAGAAAAGGAAAAAATATCTCACGAAGCTTCGGTCGAGACCCTGTCGTACCTCTCTATAAAATAAAGTGTACCCCCGACAGGTGCAAATGACAGGAAAAGGAGGTTCAGGCCGGGGATCAAGAAAGGAAGTCCGAACCCGAGATGAAAGAGAAGGTTCCTTGATAAAAGTCTGAGGCGGGATCTGAAGGGGATCATGCGCCTGGCGGGGACAAGATCCGTGTTGTCCCAGGCGAGAAAAAGGATGGTAATTCCCGAGGAGAGAAAGATCATTATGGGACCAATGGCAACGAACCAGCTCAAAGTCAGTACTAATAGAGAGATCAAGACAGGGATTAATGCCCTTGGGATCTCCTGTCTCACCAGGTAGGCAAAAAGTCTCCAGAGTGGCATCTTGCGAGGTTCTTTCACGGTTCCAGTAAATTTCTTTTCCGTGTAGCGGGACATGAAGTCCATTATCAATACGCTGAAAAGAATTTGTGAGAGAAGGTAAGAGAGTACTGCGGAGATACCGACCAGGAAGGCCGAAATGAGCCAGGACAAAACTGTCCTGATCCAGTTGAGCCAATAGGACTGAGGACGTGTCCAGAGAAAATCCATAATACTTTCGTGGTAGACCAGGATAATGCCTGCCAACAGGATAGTGAGGATGATGACGATTGCGAATCTGGCGAGACCACACAAGAGCAGCCTGATATCAGTGATACCCATGCGAAGCCCTTTGAAGCTGTAACCGATCCCCCTGATAAAGTCCAAGACTGCCTTCCTCGCCAAAGATATTTTCGACCCTATAATATCTATACCCTGGAAAAATATTTTGCAAATGTATCCAGGCGTGATCTAATGTTACCAGTATTGTAACACTTGAGAAAGCGGAGGATGAAAAAATGGACAGACCCATCGACCACTACTGGAACATCCGATTGAAGAATCTCAAGGAGGCCCTGGAGGGAAACAATTTCGAGGTATATCTCGCGGAGGACCCGGCGAGAGCTAAGGAGATCGTACTTGAAGAAATCATCCCCAGGACAGGAGCTAAGAGCGTATCTTGGGGTGGATCAATGACATTCAGGTCTACGGGATTGTATGAAATCCTGGCAAGGAGTTCTCATTTGCGAGTGGTGGATACCTATGATCGCGCTCTCCCCAGGGAAGAGATTATGGAGAGGCGCCGGCAGTCGCTACTGGTGGATCTTTTCATCACAGGGTCGAATGCTGTCACCGAGGATGGGCAGATCGTAAACCTGGACATGTACGGGAACAGGGTGGCAGCCATTACCTTCGGGCCAAAGCACGTGATTATCCTAGCGGGCCGAAACAAGGTAGTGGCGGACATAGATGAAGCCATGCACAGGATAAAGAACTATGCAGCCCCCGCAAATGCCATGCGGCTGGAAAAGAATACCCCTTGCACCAAGACGTCCTTTTGCCAAGAGTGCAAGAGCGAGGGCAGGATCTGCAACACCTGGACCATCACGGAGAAATCTTTTCCCAAGGGAAGGATCAAGGTCGTCCTGATAAACGAGGACCTGGGACTATGATTTCTCTGTAGGAGTTTCCTTACATAAGGCCCGGCAGGAAAAGCACTGTAGAAGGGAACGAAATGAGGATGATCATGACGATCAGGTCACAAATGAGAAATGGCGCGGCAGCCAAACATATCTCCCCCATTTTCGTGCCTACTGGTGCGGATCCTTTCATCACAAAAAGAAGGATACCGAAGGGGGGTGTTGACATGGCCATTTCCAGGTTGAGGAGTATGAGAATAGCAAACCAGATTGGGTCGTATCCAAGCCCCTGGATGACGGGCATGTAAATGGGAATCGTGATCATCATCATGGAGACCTGCTCCATGAAGGTCCCCAGAATCATGAGAATCAACATCATGGCGATCAGGACGACAAGCCTGGGCATTTGAAGGTCGCTGATAAGATTCACCAATCCAATCGTGGACCCTGTAAAGGCCTGAATACTGCTATAGGTCTTGGAAGCGGCAATAATCATAAAGGCCATCACCGAAACTCTAAGCGTTCCACCAAGGGACTTTTGCAGGACGGCTAAACTGAATTTCCTGTAGCAACATGCGAGAACAATCGAACCTAAAGCCCCCGTGGATGCTGCTTCAGTCGGTGTCGCAACACCAAGGAAAATAAAACCGAGGACCAGGAAAAAGATGAATCCGAGAGGGAGAACATATTTTGCAAATTCCGAAAGCTTCTTCAGGACCGTGTGACGCGCTACCTCATAGGCCGGGGCGAGTGATGGGCTGATACGTGATCTCCCAACGACATAAAGGGAATATAACACAGCCAGCATAAAACCTGGCACAGCCCCTGCGATCAGCACCTTTCCAACAGAAATCTGCGCGAGGCTTGCATAGACAACCGCCAAGGCGCTCGGTGGAATAAGCATGGCCAGTCCGCCGACCCCTACGATAGGGCCCAGTATCATGGGATTCTTATAGCCACGTTCCTTCATTTCAGGCACCATGATTTCCCCAAGCATGGCGGTATTTGCAATGGTAGACCCGCTCAGGGTAGAAAACAGAGCACCTCCGGTGATGACAATCAGGCTCAGCCTACCGGGGAGTTTTCCTATTAACTTGTCAAACACATCCAGGGTCTGCTTTGCCATGCCTGAATGAAGCATCAACTCACCCATGAAAACAAAAAGCGGGATCGGGGCTAATGAGAAGCTTACCAGGGATGTAAATATCTGCTGTACGGAAAGGCTCAGACCATCCATCCCTCCCATAAAGACATAGGCCCCTATGAAGTTAATGAGGAGAAATGAAAAAGCGATGGGCAGTCCCAGGGCAAGGAAAAATAACAAGCCCCCTATCAAGAACGCCAATATCTGCCACCACTCCATATCTTTGTCTCCTGGTCAAGTTATCTCAAATGGGGTCTTTTGAACGGGTTACTGATTCATCCTCTGCACGGCCAGTCTCGGATCGTAGTTTTTCAAAGAATTGTCGGCCAAACTGAATGGAAAGGGCGAGACCCCCGATGGGGATAATGAGAAAAAGCGGAAATTTCGGGACGGTTGTCCCTTTTACCTCCATGATTCCCCGTTGAAAGAGGTCAATAGCATGGAGGGTTCCGAACAAGAAGATGATGACGGAGACAATCAACCCCAATATATCATCAATGATTTCCACTTTTCTGCGTATCTTCGGATGAAGCCGCACGATAGCAGTATCAATACGGATGTGCCCGCCTTCTCTCAGAAGCCATGCGGCGCCCAGGAAGGTGAACCACAAAAGGCCATACTCCGTAAACTGAAGCGTCCAGATTGGCGGTCGAAACCCCAAATACCGCATCACGGATACACAGGAAACAGTGAGCGTTATGGCTAAGATGATAATTCCGGCCAGGTAGGCCATGATTTCAATGATGATATTAAAGCAACTCTTGCGAGTTCTTCCATCCCTTGCGGCCATGCGTTATCTCCCGATAGTACTCGAATCTCCCAGGAATGCTCCATGACTTGCTGCCGGGGACTGGGTTATGGACCCCTTCCAAATTGCAGAGAGCGCGAGCTTTCCCCGGAGCAGGCCATCCTGACGACAAAGAAATCTTCCAAGCGTCATGGGGCACGGTGGCATCCTCCGCACTGTGTACGGGGAATGCCACCGGCAGGCTACCTATTTTGTGAGCAGCCTGCGTAATATTTGCGTATATTTCGACTCCATTCTGAGCTGGCCTTTCCACCCTTCCTCATAGGCCATATCAAGATATTTCTTCGTGTCTGTAGGCGAGAATTTGATGATTTCCAAGCCGGCTTTTTCTAGCAATGGATATTCATTGGAGATTTCATCTTCGGTCCTGGCATCGATGACGATAACCTCCCGCCGCAAGGCTCCCAGCAGCACCGCCTGGATGTACTTCGGCAGAGAGTCCCATTTCTTGGCATTCATAAGAAGCGGGTGAGACACCTTATAGAAAGGTGGACCTACAACGTATTTCGTCACCTCATGCCAACCCCAGGTTCTTATGGTGTACAGAGGCCACATGTAACCATCCACGACGCCCCTTTCCAGGGCTTGATAGACTTCACCAGGGGCTATATTAACCGGGGTGGTGCCGAGGGCTTTCAGAAAATCCACGTACATGGCAGATGTGCGAATCCGTAAACCTTTTAACTGATCCAGGCTGGTAACTTTCTTGATGGTGTACAACTGGAAGGGCAGCTGGCTGCCCAGTGCACCCAGATAGGTGACATTCATCAGTCTTCGATGGATTTCATCAAGAATGGCATCGACTCCTACATCCTTTTCTTCCTGCGAGGTGAGTTGTGACAGCTTCAAGCAGTTGGCAGCCGGCGCCATTCCCGCGTAATATGCCGCAGTGCCGTAATACATGTCTACTGTGCCCGCTCTGAGAGCTTCGGGTTGATCTCTCATCGGAATGGCTTCAGGCCCCCCGATATATCTGATTTCAACCTCACCGGGATAGTATTTTTGAAGCATTTGATTGGCCCGCTTGATATAGGGCAGATAGTCTCCCGCAACGCCGGTATGATTTTTGCCCCAGGCGCTAATGGCTTTGAGGGTGACCTTTTTTGCAGCAGCCTGCTTTACAGAAAAAAAAGAGATGCTCACGAAAAAACAAATGCATAAAGCCACTGCCGTTTGAATCAAATTTTTCTTCAACATAACTCTCACCTCCAATGTTCAAAAGGTTTAGTGCCAGAATCTCGCTAAGTATAGATATTGTCTAAGAAAGTATCACCTCCTTTCCGATTCAACCCGTCATCTCTGATGACTGATGATTGTAAATAAGAGGTTTCTCTATCGTGCAATGACGTTGATGAGGTCTCGCCTTTCGCCCCCGAGAAACCTCTTTAGATTTTCCTCCAGTATGGGAAGAACCTGGTCGGGATAGATATCACTCTTGCCTCCCACATGGGGAGAGATGATGACGTTCTCCATGCCCCATAGGGGATGCTCTGAAGGGAGAGGTTCATTGGGGAATACGTCAAGACCTGCACCCGCGATCTTACCCCTTTTCAAGGCATCGACCAGGGCCTCTTCGTCAACTGTCTCACCCCTTCCTATGTTTATGAAGTAGGCAGTGGTCTTCATGGCATCAAATTCCTTTGGCCCGATGATTTTCAGGGTTTCCGGTGTGGCAGGGACCACGTTGATGAAATAGTCCACTTCCCGAAGAACCGCCAAAAGCTCATCAGGACCGTACGGAAAGTCCACGAATTCGACCTTTCTCTTTTTGCGGGTAATCCCGTGTACCGTCATGTCGAATGCCTTACATTTCCTGGCAATCTCTTTTCCAATGACCCCCACACCGAGGATGCCCACATTCTTATTGTAGAGGAGCGACACCCGTCTTGAATTCCAGACCCGCTTATCTTGATTTCGCACGGTTTGGGGGAACTTGCGGGTCAGTGCCAGCATGAGCAGCAATGCCAGCTCCGACACCTGGGGGCCGTGGATCCCCCTTGTTGAAGTTATGATGACTTCCCCGGGCAGGGAAGGAATACTCAAAATGTAATCCACACCTGTTATCAGGCACTGAATCCATTGAAGCCTCTTGGCCTTTCTCATCAAATCATCCCGGAATCTCTTTGCCATCAGGATGTCTATTTCGGGCATGATCTCGAACACATTTTCTCCCGGTTGGGCGGCATGAATTGTCAAATCCGGGAACTTTCTTTCAAGTTTCTCCTTGAGATAGGCTGCATCCTCGTCATATATGAGCAGATGCATTTCCGGAATTCCCTCCTGATAATTGAACATGTATCGGACTATTCGTCGTCTGTTGTGAAGAACATGAGCTCCTCAACGCTCCTTGCCTTGAGAACGAGCCTGTTTCGGCCTATCATTCCATGCTCCGGTGATTCGATAACAGCAGGGACATCCGGAAAGATGTCCGGTAATCGCTCCCCGTTTTCGGCATGTCTCTTTTGCCAGAGCTCAAGTGCCCGCACCGGATCCCAGGGGACGACCTGCTTCTTGGGGTCTTCTCTTTTGATGACCACGGAGGGCAGAAGGGTTCCACATTTCACGCACTGGCTGGCCTGTGCTACGGCCGTCTCTTTGTCGAAGCCGAGATTGACTTCTTTGAAGGTCTTTCTCATCTCCTTGGCAAGGGAGGGCGGTCTTGGGCTCCTCTTCTCAACCCTCTTCCTCTGGCTCGGGGGAGGCCTCCTCCTTTGCTTTTCAATGTCCTCGCCCTTGAAAAAGCGGTCTATGGATATTGCGGCCTCTTTTCCTGCTGAGATCGCACTGATGATGTCCAGGGGCCCGGTGACCACGTCACCGCCCGCAAATACACGCGGATCGCTCGTCTGCAAAGTAACCGGATTTACTGACAGTGTTCCGGATTTGGTCCTTTCCAATCCGCCGGGAACCATGGATTGGTCCACCACCTGTCCTATGGCAACGATGACCGTATCAGCTAGGATGGGTTCTGGCAGATTGCTTTTGTTGAACCGGGGTTTGAAAGTCCCGTCTTCCTCCCTTACGCTGGTGCATTCAATGACCTCCAAACCGATGCCTTTGTTCCCCGGTGCGAGGAGTCTCGTTACACCGAGAGATGGATGTATGATAATCCCTTCCTCGATCGCATCATCGATCTCCGCGTCCTGGGCCAGCATCCTGTCCTTGGATGTCAAGTCAAGGGATTCCATGCAGACGATATGCACTTCCCTTGCCCCCAGCCTTAAGGCAGTACGGGCCGAATCCACGGCGACGCTTCCGCCGCCTATAACAGCTACCCGGTCCCCGGTTCTGACCTCTTCCCCGGAATTTACTCTTCCAAGGAAATCCATGGCATAGAGGACCCCCCTGTCGTTTTCACCAGGTACGTTCAGCTTCATGCTCTGCCAGGCCCCTGAAGCTATGAAGATCGCCCCGTAACCCTGGCGGAATAGGTCATCCAGCTTCTCGACCTTCATAGTGGTCTTTATCTCCACACCGGTCTCTTTGATGTACTCGATCTCATTATCAAGGATGCGTCCGGGCAACCTGTATTCGGGGATGCCGTATCTCATAAGGCCGCCTGCAAGGGGACGGGACTCAAAGACAGTGACCCCGTATCCGAGTCTTGCAACGTCATAGGCGCAGCTCAGGCCGGCCGGGCCCGATCCGATGATGGCCACCTTTTCCTCTCCAGTGATTCGAGAAGGGGCAGCCCTTTTTCTGCCCCTTTGAAGCTCGAAGTCGGCTGCAAAACGTTTAAGAGAGCAAATGGGGAGGGAATCGTCGAACCGGCCTCTCATGCAGTCGATTTCACAGGGGTGTGAGCATACGCGGCCAAGGACCCCTGCGAAGGGCGAGACTTCCCTGAAAAGGGCAAGTGCGTCTTCAAATTTTCCATCGGCAATCAGGCTGATATAACCCTGGGCGTCAACATCGGCAGGACAGGCGAGCCGGCATGGGGCATGGCCATTTTGCCGAACGCCATCAGCTCCTTCATAATATTTTCCAATGAGATCATCCACGGGACCAAATTCCAGGGCCCTCAATGAGCAACTGAGGACACAGATGGGGTGCAGCCCCTGCTCCAGGCGGTCAATACACATGTTGCACTTGGTCATTTTTTCCCCTGGCGCATCGCTGCTAAACTGGGGTGTGCCGTAAGGGCAAGCGTCCCAGCACTTTCTCTGCCCGGTGCACCTGTTGGGGTCAACCAGCACGGCTCCGAATTTGTCCTCCTTGTATATTGCATTATTGGGACACGCGTCGGCGCAAAGAGGTCTTTCACAGTGAAAGCACATGACAGGCAATACCCTCAGGTCAATATCAGGGAAGTTGCCCTTTTCCCACTGATAGACGCGTATCCATTTAACGGGACCAGGTTCTATTTGGTGCCATTGTTTGCAGGCAACAACACAGGCATTGCAGCCGGTACACCGACTCAAGTCTATCAAGAATCCGTACTGGGTCATCAAAACTACTCCTCGTACTTCCTTATCTGAACCAGGTTTGTTGCCCTGGCAGCAGCAAAGCAGCTATCCGTATCTCCTCCCATAAGGGTCGAAGCAGATGCCCCGAAATCTATTCCCGATTCATCCGGCATATAGTTCCCGCCGTGATGAATCAACGCAACGCCCGGCATCATCCTGGGAGTAACGTAGGCAGGCATGACCACCTTACCCCGATCATTATAAACCATTACCATATCGTTATCCTTGATTCCCCTGGCCCTTGCATCCGCAAGGCTGATCCATACCCTGTGCCTGTATACATGGTTTCTCAACCAGGGATGGTCCCAGAAGACATAATGCACCCGGTAGCGGCTGTGGGATGTCAGGAGCATCAATGGGTACTCCTTTGACATGGGATCGTCCATTCCCCTGATGGTGGGCATATAGGCAGGCGAAGGTGTGAGTTTACCCCAGTCGGAAGGCAGATTCTGATACAGTGTTCCAAAAGTGTCGTAGTGTTCGCCTCTACCCCTTTCCTCCTCGTTTGCAAGGAGTTCGGAATACAGCTCTATCTTGCCTGACCTGGTCCTGAATGGCCTGCCTTCCTTTATCTGTTCATCCCATCCGGTGTGGGGTTTGTCATCAAGCTCGTCACAGTTAATGAAGTTTCCTTCAAAAAAACCATTATAGGGGGGGATCTTCTTGCTCTGTCTTTCATAATAATTTTCCAGCCCGGCGTACATGTCTTTCAAATACCTCTCCCAGTCCCTCTCCCAGTTTTCCTCACTGGTATAATATTTGAAGAATTTCTTGGGGTCGATTCCCAGCTTTTCAGCTATCTTAATATAGACCAGAACCCATTGTTTCACTTCACCTGGCGGATCTGTGACCTTCGGGTTGGCGTTGACGCATTCGAATGTCCCGTAAGGTGCACTCCTGGTAATGTCCTTTTCTTCCCACATGGGATTCTGGGCCGGCAAGATGATATCTGCGTACTGGACAGAGGGATTCATCATGGCATGCATGGAAACGACAAATTCCATTCTCTCAAGGGCTTTCACCTGGTCGTTGGCAGAATCACATGCGGTGACAAGGTGGTTGGATGCATGGGGTTTTGATCCGCCGCCCCAGAATAACATTTTAGGATTGAAATCTTTCACCAGGTCGGGCTTGGTTCTCCACCCGACTTTTTTCATGTACTCTTTCTCGCTCAGTTCGCCCCTGCGTACCTTCTCCAGAAGCAGTACGGCCTGGGCCCAGTAATGGCTCCTGTAAAGTTTGGGCACCTCGTAAGGGCCATTCTCACCCCAAAACGTGCTGAACAACCCGATGGGTAAATCCCGATGGGGACCCGGGTGTATTGCAGGGCCGCCTCCCGGGTTTCCCCAGTTCCCCAGCATGGCCTGGAGGGCAGCAAAGGAAGTTATTACCTGCTCTCCATGGCTCTTTCTGCTCAAGCTCCAGTGCGCCCATGTCCAACATGGTCTTTTCTCCCATATGAATCTGGCCAGGGCCCGTATCGTCTCAGAAGGAACAGCGCACTTCTCTTCGGCCCACTCTGGAGATTTCTCTATACCGTCTACTTTCCCAAGGACGTAATCATGCCATTTCTGAAAACCCACCGGTTCGACGAATCTTTCAACAAAAGCCTTGTCCCACGTGTCATCCTGGAAAAGCACGCAGGCCATCCCCATAAACATGGCCACGTCGGTCCCCGGTTTTATCGGTATCCATTGATCTGCGAGGGTCCTGACTGCCATGCTGTACCTTGGGTCGATGATAATCACCGGTTTACCCCTCTCCCGCGCAAGCTTTATGTACCAGGCAAACATATGGGCGGGGCCCTGGTGTCCGACTGTGGGGTCACAACCCCAGAGCACCACTGCGTTGGAGTTGGCCAGCATATCCGGGGCTGAGCCGGAAGACCATTTTTCCAGGGCCCATGGTTTTTCGCCCGTAATGATTTGCGCCATGAGCCTGGCAGCATCATAGGAGCACCAGCCCCAGCCCTCGGCACCGGCACCCCAAAAGGAGAACAGGCGCTCAACAGTTTCATTGGGCATGTAAGGGGTGATAATGGAGAGAGGGCCGTACTTGTCCCGTATCTCCTTCATTTTGGTTGCTATGGTATCAATGGCCTCTTCCCATGATATCCTCACGTACTTCCCTTCACCGCGCCTGCTTCCTGGTGCCCTTTTCAGGGGGTACAGAATACGGTCAGGGTGCTGGTTATGGATATGAAATACCAGCCCCATGACACACGGCCTTCTTTGAAGCCTTACCTTGTAAAGGTCCTGTTCCTTCAGCACGGCGTCTTCCCTGCCCACATTCCTGTTATAACGGTCATCAGGCTCAATTGCCACGATCTTTCCGTTTCTTACATGAGCCTTGACAACACACTGGAAGTTTCCTCCGCAGTTACAGCGGCAGGTCGTGTAGAAGGTGGTACCGTCTTCTTTGTGGTAGGTATTACATTTCATATCCGCCATCGCATGATCTCCCGATTCGATCCCTTGATCAATAGAGGCAGGGATTGCCTGATTTCCAGAGAAATGATTGGACCTTTGGGATAGTCAGAGTCATGCATCCCGGTGGCCCAATTGCTTGGCCAATTTGCGTGCAGGGCAGCGATAAACGCCTGTGACCCTATCCCAAGAGGAAAGCGTGCGTTCCGATCACCAACCACTCGGGCTAACGCTCCAGAGTCCACTGTATGATTGCAAGCAGTGAACCCCTTTGCACCGAAGTGATTGGCCCGAAGGGGCTTTGTGCCTGTTCAACCAATAGAACGGCCAGCGGCCAATTCGTGCAATCCAGATTCTTTTATATTTTGATCCCGTAAGTGTCAAGGGAAATGGGGCAATAGCCCGGACACGTCAGCTACAAGTCGGTCGTGGCGATGCCGTGGCCATCAAGATGCTCTTATACCTGTTCAATTTTCCTTGATTTTTTTGGACTCCTTTGTTAGCAGGGAAGAGGAGAAGAAGCTTTCTGGTTCCCGTTTCGGCAAGGGATAGTACCGGGTTTTGGTCGAAGGAAAGGCCTGCGAAACATTTATGATCTTCCTCCAAGGGATTTTCACGGGGAAGGTGGCTGAAAGGAGGGATTGAAATGAGACGTGTTCGAAGAAATCGTTTACGGGTTTCAGGCAATGGCTTATGGTTGGCAACAGTTTTCATTGCGTGTATTGCTCTCCTCTTTCACCCCCATTGGGCCTCGGCCCAGTCCGGCACAAAGATGCCGATCAAGATCGGCGTTGCCATATCCCTGACCGGCAAATGGGCTCGTACCGGTGAACTGGAAGTCGGGGGCTACAAACTATGGGGCAAGATAATCAATGAAAGGGGTTGCAGCTTCGGAGAGGCGGAGAGATACGGCTGTAAAGGGCCGGGCCTCCTGGGAAGACCCGTCGAATTCATTGTCTACGACGACAAGAGCGACCCCAGCGAGGCGGTAAAGCTTATCAGGAAGCTGGTTGTGTCGGACAAGGTGGATCTCATACTCGGTCCTTACGGAAGCGCAGTCTCGAATGCCATTGCGCCTTTGGCCGAGACTTACAGGATCCCCGTCATAACCCCCCTGGCAAATGCCCCTGTAATCTGGCAGGGCAAGAAGAGGCAATGGTTTGTGGGAGTCCTGCCTCCTGCCTGGAAGAATCTCTATGGCAGCATGCTTATTGGGAAGGACAAGGGCGCTAAGACGGTGGCGTTTATTTACTCTGATACGGCCTTCCCCACGGGCGCTACCAGACCACTGGTGACCAAGGCAAAGGAAATGGGGATCAAGGTGGTACTTGACGAAGCGTATCCGAAAGAGACTGCGGACTGGGAACCCATTATGTCCAAGGCCTGGTCCAAGAGGCCTGACATGATTCTTGGTGGTGGGTATCTACCGGATTCCATTGGAATCGTAAAGGCTGCAAAGGCTGTAAATGCGACACCCAAGATATTCGGCTTCCTCGTGGGACCGGCGATCGTGGACTTTGCCAAGTCCCTCAAGAAGGATGCCCTGTACATAACCGGAGAGACCTTCTGGGAACCTTTTACACAGACCCCCGGGAACCAGGAGTTCTACAGGGCCTATACCAGGGAGTACAATAGCGAGCCTTCCTATCATGCTGCCGCGGGGTTTGCGGCCGGCCAGATCCTGGAAATGGCGGTCAAGGAGGTCGGTTCTATCGAGGACAGAAAGGCCATAAGAGACAAACTGTATTCCATGGAGGTAACGACCATTTTCGGGAAGTATCAGGTAAACCCCCTTGGTCACCCCGATTCAGGATACCAGATCGGCAAGACGACAAATCTTATCCAGTGGCAAGAGGCGGCCGGAAAGAAACTCCTCCCTAACCAGGTCCCTGTCGAAGGCATGGTCAAGGAGATCATCTATCCCAAGGAAACAGCCACGGCAGAGGTCATCTATCCCTTCCCGGGATGGAAGAACAGATAACAGGGGTAGCAGGCGTGCCTGGTGAAGCCCATGGGGGCTTCCAGGCACACTTGTTCTAGCTGGATATGCTGGCGGGTTTTGCTGAGATACTGATCAGGGGGTTCATGCTCGGCTCCGTCTACGCCCTCGTGGGCATGGGGCTGACTCTGGTATGGGGCGTTGTGGGAATAGTGAATATCGCCCACGGCGAGTTCGTAATGCTGGGGGCCTACCTTGCCTTCTGGTTATTCTCCCTTTTACACTTGAATCCCCTTTTCGCAGTCGCCCTGTCCGTGCCGGTCTTCTTTGGTGCAGGGGTCCTGATCCACCGGAAAATCACGGAAAGGCTGGTGAAGGAGCATGAACTTTCCGCCCTTATCCTGACCTTTGGGATGTCTATCCTGATATGGAATCTGGCCCAGTTTACGTTCACAAACACCTACCGCTCTGTGCCCTATCTGACTGGCAGTATCCCCATAATGGGCCTGGTATTCTCTAAGGGAAAAATGGCTTCCTTTGCCCTCTCAATCCTCATCACGGGGATCCTGTTTTTCTTCCTCAAGTTCTCAAGGTGGGGAAAGGCAATAAGGGCTACCTCTCAGAACCCGGACGTGGCCCTGGTCTGTGGTATCGACACGGTAAAGATGAGGATGGTCACCTTTGGATTGGGCATTGCCCTGGCGGGTGCGGCCGGTTCGATAATCAGCCTCCAGTGGGTGATATTCCCGCAAATGGGGTCAACCTATATTGCCAAGGCCTTTGCGATAGTGGTCCTTGGGGGGCTCGGGAACATCCACGGCGCCCTGGCAGGGGGGCTGATAATCGGGGTGCTGGAAGCCCTGGTGACCCAGTACTTGAGCGCAAAGATGGCCCAGATCATCCCATCAGTTACGATCCTGGTGATACTCCTCTTGAGACCCACGGGATTGTTCAAGAGATGACCAAGTTGATCCCCCATAGGCCGCCCCTGGCATACCCTTTTCTTGCGTTGCTCTGTGCAACTCTCTTCTCGCTTCCCCTTTTTGCCTCTGACTACTGGATCACCCTCTTCACCGTGATATTGATCTACATGGTGTATGCATCGGGATGGAACCTTTTTTCCGGATTGACCGGGTATATCAACTTCGGGCTGGCATGGTCCGTAGGTCTGAGCGGTTATGTCAGCAGTATCCTGATTGCGGATTATGGTATAAACTGTTTCCTGGCCTGGCCTGTCGGCGCGCTCTTTACCAGTGGGGTCTCAGTGGGTGTCGGATATATTCTCTTGAGAATCAAGGGCGTCTATTTTGCCATTTCCATGGTCGCCCTGACCGAGGGAACCAGGGAGTTTTTCGGCACCAAATATCTGAGATCAATAACCCATGGGGGACTCGGTATTCCCTTTGTCGCGGGCATAGGATTGGAGGGTATTTATTGGTCAATCCTGATCATTTCACTTCTAACGACATTGGCATGTTACAGGATCTTTTCGTCCAAGTATGGACTTCGTCTCATGACCATCAGGGAAGATGAACAGGCCGCAGAGACCCTGGGCATCCATACTACGAGGGAAAAAATATCCTCCTTTGCCCTCAGCGCCTTTGTGGTGGGACTGGCAGGGTCAATACACTTTACCTACCAGAACTACATAGACCCACCATTTGCCTTCAACATCCAGTTGACCCTGACCGCTATCGTCATGACCCTTTTCGGAGGTGTCGGCACGGTGTTTGGTCCGGTGATAGGGGCTGTGCTTTTCTCTTTCATACACGAGGTCCTGTGGGCAGAGCTGACGGTCCTTTACATGGCGGTTTTTGGCGGAATCCTGATGCTACTGGTCCTTTTCTTCCCCCAGGGCCTGCTTGGCTGGTTGAAGCAAAAGGGGATATTGCCCAAGACTCGAAAGATCTAAGGGTTTGGTGGCGAAGATGGAGCAAAGAGAACCTATTCTTGTAGTTGAAGATGTGGTAAAAAAATTCGGCGAGGTCGCAGCCCTCGATCATTGCTCCTTTGCCGTTGAGAGGGGCTCAATAACCGGCCTCATTGGCCCAAACGGGGCGGGAAAGACCACCCTGTTCAATCTTATCACAGGGATACTCAGGCCCGATTCGGGGCACGTGTATTTCAAAGGCGAAGACATTACGGGAAAGAAGCCCTATGAGATCGCCCGAAAGGGAGTGGGTCGCACCTACCAGATCATAAGGATATTCCCCCAGATGACCTTGATGGAGAATCTACTGGTGGTGGGAAAAGGCAAAGAGAGCGAAATCATGAGAAAGGCCCTTGACCTCCTGAGTTTGGTGAAGCTCATTGACAAGAAGGATGAGAATGCCTCGGAATTGTCCTTCGGGCAACAGAAGTTACTATCCCTCGCGCAGGTATTGATGCTGGATGCGGAACTCATCCTGCTAGATGAACCCGCTGCGGGGATCAATCCCACATTGCAAAAGGAGCTGATGTCGTTGATTCATGATCTGAATGGAGAAGGAAAGACGTTCCTGATTGTGGAACACGATATGGGTGTCATTATGGGGCATTGCGGAAGGGTGATTGCCCTTAACTACGGCCAGAAGATCGCAGAGGGGTCGTGCGATGAGATTCAGAAGAACGAATGTCTCCTGGAGCATTACTTCGGTAGGTGATGATGGGAAGGGACGGCGAACAGGTCTTGGAGATTGAGGGCCTTGTATCGGGCTACGGCAAGATGGAGATCCTTCACGGGGTCTCGCTCTCAGTGAGACAGGGAGAAATCGTGGCCCTGATAGGGCCAAATGGGGCCGGCAAATCCACTGTGCTCAAGGCGACGGTAGGTATGCTCAGTGCCATTTCAGGAAGAGTGACCTTTCTTGGAGAAGACATCACCAATAAGCCTCCCCCCTATATCGTTTCAAGGGGGCTTTCTTTCAACCCGCAGGGTAGAGTCGTCTTCCCTGACATGGACGTCAAGGAACACCTTGATATGGGAGCGTGGACAATAGGAGACCCAAAAAAGAAGAGAGAAGCCGTGGAAAGGGTCTTTTCCCTGTTCCCGTGGTTGAAGGAAAAGGTAAAGACAAAGGCGAAACAGATGAGCGGGGGTGAGCAGCAGATGTTGTC
>JAFDIC010000422.1 GCA_019308525.1 Deltaproteobacteria bacterium | reverse complement strand
CCACCCCGGCCGTTACTTTTCACTGTAATAATCGTCCCTCGCTACAAGGGCAGCCCCCAGCGCACATGTCATCTGTGGCTCCGGCGGGACGATTATCCTGAACCCGTTGATCTCTTCAAGCGCCTCCACGAGCCCCTCATCCCTGGCCCCTCCCCCCACCAGGGCGTATTCCCTTTCTATCCCTACCCTCTCAGCCAGGCCGTTGAGTTGCGATGCCAGGGCCCAGTGAAGTCCTGCCAGGAGGTCTTCCCTGGAGACCCCTTCTGCAATCCTTGAAATCGCCTCGGTTTCCGCAAATACCGCGCAACCGGTGCTGAACTCAGCCCTCTTCGCGGCCTTTTGTGACAATTTCCCCAAATCCGCGAGATCCACTTGCAGCACCTTGGCCATGACCTTCAATATCCTCCCACTCCCCCCTGCGCATTTGCCGCTGCTCAAGAAGTTGACGAGATTTCCCCGCTCGTCAATCTTTATGGCCTTGGCCGAGATATCTCCCACATCCACAATGGTCCTCACTGGGGGAAACAGGTGAAAAACGCCCCGCCCCTGGCAGGTCATATCCGTCACCTTCTTGTCCGCATATGCAACACGCCTGGCGCCGTATCCCGTGGCCACGGTCCTCGAAACCTCTTCCGGTGATACCCCTACCCTTGACAAAAGCTCCCTCCTGACCTTCTCGGCCGTCGCCCTAAAATTTCCTCCTGAAGGGCATTCGTAGGTCCCCAGTATGTCATCCCCCCTGATTATAAGCGACTTTGAGCAGGCAGAACCAATGTCAACACCGAGGAAATATGTCATTTTCTTCTCACGTCGGCACCTCTTATCTTGCGATCATGGCCCGCATGCGATCAGAGGCGTTCTCTGCATGGTCCGCTATCTTTCCTATGATTTCCACGAGGCGGATCAGATGAAAGACAGAAAGGGCCTCCTGGATTCTGCTGAATATATTGTATTTCAGCTCCCTCTCCAGTACGTCGGCTTCACGCTCATATTGCCGGATATCGCGAATGAGGCTCTTCATCTTGACCCTTACGTCGTTGGACCCGCTCCTGAAAAAATCTCTTGCCAGTGATACCAGTTTTGGAAGGCTCTCAATAGGGGGAATAACAGCGTCAACCAGTCCCTGAATCTCATCGGACAGCTCCTCCGGGATAGCCCTTGGCCTGAACGAGAGCCAGAACAGGGCCTCCTCTACTTCATCCAGGACCTTGTCCTGTTCCCTGAGGTACTCGAAGAACTGGAACTTATCCGTCGGCATCAGGATACCCCTCGGCACATGCCCCCTGATGTTTCGTTTGATCGCATCTGCTTCGCTCTCGAGCTTGGCAACCTCTTCGGTCAGGAAATCAAACTCCTTGCACTCTTCCCCTATGTGACAGGCCAGGGCCTCTTTGAACAGACGGGTGCATTGGCTCACCTTGTCAGCATGCCTCTGTAAGTTCTCAAACAGAGAGCCATAGAACAAAGAACTTATCAAAAGACGCATGATTATCACCCCCCTCTAGATGTTATAATAGAAATAGTGTCAAGAGTTTATACAAAAGCATGGAAAGAAGCACCGTGAAGGGAAGGGTGATGATCCACGAAAGGCCGATGTTTTTCAAGATCCGGAGATCCAAGGCACCCAAGCCCCTCATGGCTCCAATGCCTACCACGGAGCCCACGAGTACATGCGTCGTAGATATGGGCAGCCCCAAACGGGAACACAGAAGTATTGTTGTCGCCGCACCGAACTGAACGCAAAACCCCCTGGCAGGGGTAATTTCTGTAATGTTCTTCCCAATGGTTTCTATCACCCTGGTCCCAAATATCATGAGACCTCCTCCAACGGCTATGCCTCCTGCAAACAGCATCCAGACAGGGACATGCACTTGAAGGAGGACGGCTTTCGTCCGCACCACAGAAAAGATTGCCGCGAGTGGCCCAATGGCATTGGCCACATCGTTGGCCCCGTGGGCAAAGGCTATGTAGCACGCGGTAATGACCTGGAGTTGGGCAAATACGCTCTCCACGGCCGACCTCTTGTCTCCTCCCGACTGAAAAGAACCCTTCTCCATCTGCCATCGGATCCAGGGCCTGCCCAGGAGGCCGAACACGGCCGCAAAGGGAATGGTCACAAGGAACGTCTGCAAGAAACTAAGATTCAAATGAAGGTTTTTCAGTGCCTTGAAAACGAACGATAGTATCAGCACCAGGAACACCAAGAAAATCATGAAGGGAGAATAGCGCTCCGATGTCTTGAAGGGAGCCTTGGATCTCATGATCCTTTTGTCCACGAAATAGAACATCCCGCCCGCCACAGCAGCACCAACCATCGGGGATACGATCCAGCTTATTGCAATAGTGATAATCTTGTCCCAGCTTATGGCGCCGACCCCGACACTCACCATCCCGAACCCGACAACCGCCCCAATTATGGCATGGGTCGTGGAGACCGGAAGGCCTAGATACGTTGCCAGGTTCACCCAGACGCCGCCCGAAATCAGTGCAGCAAACATCCCCAGCATCAGCCTTGCAGGTGTATCCATTAGAAGGGCGGGATCGATAATCCCCTTGCTTATGGTGCTCGTGACATAGCCCCCTGCCAGGACAGCGCCCAGGGTATTTGCAACGACCGAGATCAGGACCGCCTGCCTGATGTTGAGGACGCCCGAGCCCACGGAAGTCCCCATTGCGTTTGCCAGGTCATTGGCGCCGATATTCGACGCCATGTAGAGTCCGACAATCGTGGCCACTGAGAGGATGAGAATGTCTATCAACATATCCCTTTTCGCTGCGTCCGCGGATTCACGTCAGCCTGCCAGATATCAAAAAGGGCCGGGATATGCCACCGCAACATCCCGGCCTTTTTCCATTTCCACAGGTGTCAAGAAGCAATCGAGATATGGGGCCTACCCGACCTTGAAGATCATTGCAGCCGCTGTATCCCCTGCCGCGCACCCGGCCCAAAGTCCGTATCCTCCACCAAGAATCACGAGTTCCTCCAGCAATTCGGCAATCAGCCTTCCGGCTGTCGGCCCCTGTGGATGGCCGTAAATCAATGAACTTCCGTAGTTATTCATCTCCATGACATCGATATTCATCTTCCTGGCCATGTTGATGTCATTGACGGCAAAGGGGTTGTGGGTCTTGATGGCCTTCATGTCTTCAACCTTCAAGCCCGCGATCCTCAGGGCCATCTGGGCCGCAGGAACCGGGGCCGCGGCCATGAAACCCTTCCTTTCCCTGGCAAAGCCGTATGAGAGTATCTGGATCTCTACGCCCGGGTCCTTACTCAGATCTTTGGCCTTTTCCCGCGTGGTCACGATAAACCCGCAGTTG
>JAFDIC010000421.1 GCA_019308525.1 Deltaproteobacteria bacterium | reverse complement strand
GCCCATCCTTCCGGCCCGGGCTTCTGCCTTTATGTAATCTCCATCTATAGTATCCCCGGTCCAGGGGGATATGGCCGTACCCCTGGATATGGTCCCATTGTCTGGGTTTGACTTGACGGCATCCCTTCCATGGACGATTTCAAAGCGGCATGTCTTCCATCCTGGTTGGGCAAGGAGCTTTACGGCTACTGGTTTGCTGCCCTTTTGAAGCCACCAATTTGGAGAGAGGGGGACTGGCTTGCCAGAGCCGGGACATGTGACGGTTCTAGCCCAAATGTACCTCCTGATTCTCTCTCCCTTTTTCATGGGGAAGAAAGGTGCAAGCCGTTGTGAGGCTTCATCGTCAATTCTCTTGCCCCATTTGTTTATCTCTTCTCCAAGGCCCGCCCCAAACCTGACTGGATAGTCCAAGGTAGCTTTCAAAATAATAGAAGCCACAGGATTCAACTCATTGGCATGTACCGTAAAGCCGTACCTTAAAGCTTCAAAGGGTATCGACCCCCCTCCCGCCATTGGATCGGATATGCGTACACCCCTATGCTCCCAAACCACTTCAAGTAGGCTCTGCATCAATCGCAGATCTTCATCCTCTGGATTGTTTGTAAATGCTCTCCGATATCCATACGGGTTTCCTGGTAGCTTGATCCCTCGCGCGCGCGCATACTGAATAAGCTTTCTGCCAGCCACCGGGTCCCCATGAATGCCGATCAACCGGAGAAACCATGAATGGTAGTCCTTTTCAGTTGGAAATCTTTCCTTCAATTCCCGGGGCCAATCTTCAGAATAGGCAGGGAGAAGGCTTGCCAGGACCGCTGCCCGACTTGCAGTTAGTGGCCTCCTTGCCCACCAGACATGTAGGAAGTAAAGCGGGGGGAGGGCGCTGCTCGCGCCACGCTCTCTCTGGCTTTCAGCCCCAATAGCTGCGACTGGTAGCCAATCTTCAATCAGAACCCTTGGTCTTAGCTTGCTCATTCACCCCCCATTGAACGACTGCATTAATAAGGATCAATAAGGGCTGGCCAAAAAAATTGACATTCAAAGAAAAATGCCTAACATAGAAACAAGTGACTAAAGCCACCGCCCAATGCCGAGGCGAATAGGCCCTGCAGCAGCCGGGCCTTCTTTTTTTCGCGTTGGTTCTCAGTAATCAATTTGCTCGGATCAACTTTGTAAGTGCTCCGCCTAGATCATCAATAAAATGTTTCAGGGAATTATCCGTTTTGCTCGCCCGATATAGATCCATTTCTTCTACAATCTTCTCGCCATATTCATAGCCACCGAACTGGGGCCTTACATCAGAAGAGGCTATAGCCTCCCTCATGACTCTTTTGTATAGACCCTTTTCGCACTTGTAGGGAGGAAGCACAGGCAATGCTCCAGAACCGATGGCCCTATTAAAACCTTGGGGATCGTTCATATACCAGCGTTCAATGTGCGGATCTGGAATTGCAAATACCAGAATGTCAAACCTGGGAAACCCGGCCTTTTCCGCATAACCCAATAGCTGGTTTTTCTTCTCCAGGTATCCCTTGCAATTTCCGTCTGAGGCCACAACAATGATGTCGAATGGGGTTGGTTTGCCTTTAGGTGAAATGCTTTTCAAAAAACTCCTATATTCCTGGATCGACTTTCCCCCTGCTGCGGCCATCACATGATCCTGCCACTCACCAGGGCTCAACCCCTTTTCTCTTGCTATGCGACCCACCAGTGCCTTTAGAAGCATTTCATGCCCGCGGTCTTCCAGAAAATAACCAACCAGAATCTTATCCGCCATAGTCGCCCCTCAAAATCCGTTCCTCGAGCGCTCTTGATATATCCTTTGTTCTAAAGAGGGGGCCTGTGCTCTTGAAAGGGACAATCTTGGTGTCGGAGCCTTCTTTCCTGCACACAAACAAGAAACGGTCTTCAAAATAGGTCGGGAAGATGGGAGAATGGGTGTTAATGATAATCTGTTTACCGTACATTTCCTGGGTGTTTTTGAACAAATCAGCCACGAGCTTCAGTCTGGTAGGGTGGACGCCGTTTTCAGGTTCTTCATATCCAATGACATTTGTTGGTGATGCCGGGTGCAAAGCAGCCAGAAGCCCCAAGATCCTAAGTGTGCCTTCCGATATGAGCCTGCTGGAATAATATAGACCATTTTCTATCACCTTTAACGATAACAACCCTTCCTTAGTGCGATCTATTGAGATGTTTTCAATTGAAGGTAACAAATACTTCAGGGAGAGATTAAAGGCCTCCATTTGCTTTCCATCGTTAACCTGAATGGCATTCAGGAAAGCTGCTAGATTCTCCCCTCTTGGCCCAATGGCCTCGATTTCTTTCGCAGGCACATCTTCCCTCATAAGTGTCCTTGGTTCAAAGTAGTAGAAACGCCATTTTGATATCTCATGCCTGAAAGCGGTAATATGTGGATAATGCGGTTCATAGAGGGGCGTGGAGATGATCGAGTGATCCAGGCCAAGGTCATAGTAAGTTGGGTGGGCCTGCCCTTCCATGCGAAGGTGAAGTCTTTCTTTGCCAGAAGACCATTCTTTTTCAACGAATGGCCTTCTGGCCTTTACCTTTCCATCCTTTCTCAAGGCCCTCAAGCTTTCATCTATGAGGCGAAGGAATCCTGACTTTGGTAAGATCTGAATCGTTACCGAATACCTGAGATACCGCTCTGTTATGCGCTTATGTGGTCTTTCTTCAGTGCTTATGCCCTTTCTCTTCTCAGCAATGAGTTTCTCCAAGGATTTAACGGTGCTTTTCGAAAGCTCTACATCCACCTCGAACTTGGCCTCTGCTATGTCTTGTTCGAGGAGTTTCTCATATCCCAGTTCACCATAATAGAAACTTTCAAGGGGGAGACCCCTGTGCTGTTCAAATGCTTCTTGAAGATTCTTCCTTGTAACTATCCGGGAAACCAGACCCAGGGCATCAAGGAGATTACTTTTGCCAGCCGCATTAGGTCCGAATATGATGCTGAGAGGTTCAAAATGGACCTCTACGTCCTTGAAAGACTTGTATCCGGTAATCCTTAATCTCTTAATCATTCTTAGGTTTACTCCAGGACTTAAAGTTTTCTCTTCAAATCGCCTTCCGACTATTAGCCTGCGAGAAGGATTCTCAAGGCCTTTCTAGACCTGTTTGCGTTTCTGCCATTGGAACACTTGGCGTACCAGTAATAGCTCTCCTCGTCGCTCATACGTTCTATGCCGGCGATAATCTCCTCCATTCGACTGACCTTGCGGAGAGGTTTCAATGCAAAGAAAAAAAGTCCAAGTCTCACACCAGCAGCTTCATCCAGGATGAACGGGTCTTTTCTTTGAGGTGAAAGGGCCGTTGATCGGTATCCTTGCTTCTTGATGGCGC
>JAFDIC010000420.1 GCA_019308525.1 Deltaproteobacteria bacterium | reverse complement strand
GGCAGGAAAACCTCGACCCACTTCTATCGAAATGCCATTTGTGAGGTGGATGTGGATGGATTTTGTATCCCCTTGTGAGGAGCAGGGAACAAGCTCAAGAAAACCTCTATCTTCTTGCAGGCAATCGTCTTGTAGACGGCGGCGCCAGTGATAAAACCGCCCTGGGTTTATATTATGTTCCCTGCAGAAGGCAGCCCCGCTGAGGCCGCTGTCCCGGTACTGATTAATGATGCTTTGCCAGTAGGTGAGTCTTTCTTCTCTTGTCATAACCGTCGCTCCTTTCTCTTTCATTAATATTCTCGGAGCAACGGTACCACCTCACACCGGCCATGGGAAGATGGGTAGCCTAGACGCTTACGGCAAGCCTTCTCAAATATTATTTTGTCCGCACTTCGCTTGAACTCCCCATCCTTCGGATGGGTCCCCAGTTTGTGCACGAAGCAGTGTGAAAAGGATTCGGATACCTGTCTGCGTGCAATGCACAGGCTGGCAAGATTCCTCTGTAGGGAACTGCTCCATCACCTTTACGCGCCGTTTGACCTCCTTGAAACTTCTCTCAATGATGTTTGTGGTTCTTATATGCTTGCACCTAGTAGGTGGGTGATCCCTGTACATTATACAGGGATCAAAATCCTTTTCCGAACACTTGACCAAAGCCGGATATACTTCACGGTACTCGTGTATAAATATGCTGGCTTGTTCCTTTGCTTCCAAACTGTTGGGTGCATAATATATGCGGAGCTTTGCCTTAATCAATGGCTATTCTCTTTGGCCATCCTCTGTAATACCAACAGCACAAAAAGGGTAGCTTCACTTCCTACTCTCTTGCGTCTGAGCTTGAAATAGACTCCATCAATAATAAAATGAACGCTATCCTTCGTGATGGGCCGATTCAGCCACCTGATCAGCTCTTTCCTGCCTGCAGCAGGCAGGCTTAACATGCTTGTTCACCCAACTCACTTCAGTCGAGCTGAACTCAGAACCCCAGAGAAGATTAGATATCTTCCCCACGTTTCTGGTAGAAACACCTCTGAGGAACATCTCCGGAAACTATATCCTCTATTTTGAAGCAATACCTTTCCCCGACAGAAAATTATTCCTTTTCTGCAGCGTGGATGATGCGGTCCAATTCTCTCTGGATGGCTTCGTCCAACGGAGGCACTTCATGGGTGCTAAGAATCTTGTTCATTTTATCGTGGGCCCTTTCCACGATGGTGTTCCCATCCCTGTTCCATGTTTCAAACGAGCGCCAGTCAAAAATCGTTGGTTTAAAGTGCCTTTCCTGGCGCAGGAACTGCAAGGTGTGGGGGTCTTCCAGAAAGCTCCCTCTGTGGCCAACGCGATTAATCGCTTCAACCGCCAATCTTTCTCGGTCAATAGCAATTCCTTCCATAATACGGCGGGTATATGCTGCCATTTCATCATCAAGGACCAGTAGCAGTGGGCTGATCGCTATTGCTCCATCCACACTCCCGGCACCCCCGACTTCAGTGGTGCCACTCAGGGCATACATAATCAAGGCTGTACCCCGCTCAAACATTATTTGGTGGATCTGGCAATCCGTGGTCGTGAAGGGTAAAGAGCTAGAGGGTATATTGTAGTGCCTGGCCAGTTGAATCAGGCCAGAATAAATCAGCATTATTTCAGGGTTAAGGTAATTCGCCGTTCCCTTGGCCATATCCATCTCACTCAACAGCATATAATACCACGTAGGAATACCCGGACACAGTGTTTGCAATAACACAAGGCTGCCCAGAGCCTCGGCATTGGTGTGGGTTAGCGCACCGGCCAGGGTATACGGGGCATTGGCCCCAAACATGGGGACCAACGGCACTTTTACTGGCAAATTACACTCACCATACAGTAAGAGTCTTTCAATCTCATCGCTTGGAAAATGAAGAGGCTCAATCAGACAGACAATACCGCTGCAAATAGGCCTTTTCCGCAAAGCTTCAGTGCCTCCGGCAACAGCTTTCATCATTTCTAACTGGTACTTGAGATTCTTAGAATCTTTGGGCAAAGCCCAAATATGCTTCCGGCCCGCCTCCAACATGATTTTCAGGGCATGCAGGTCATAGGTTCTCTTTGGCGCGTCTTCCGGCACAAGGCACCCTACAATGTTCATATTGTTCAGGCCGTCCATTAATTGCGCGATGTCATGGCAATCCTGGACTGTTATGGGACGATACTTGTTCTGAATCAGGTCATAATAGCTGATACTGCCTGTTGCCGAGCGCACGAATGGCATTGCCATAGAGCCCGGAGACATGAGCAGATCGAACTCCAGATCCCTACCGGCACATACAAAAGTTTTCGGGGCTGTTTCAAGGGCCTCTTCAACCATGTTCGGCGGTAAACAAACCTGCTCTTTGGCCTTGTCTACTTTTGCCCCTGCGGCAGATAATTTTTCCAGGGCAACCGGATGGTTCAAGCGAAGGCCTGTGGATTCCAGTACTTCCAGGGATGCCTCGTGTATCATCTGAATTTCGTCACTTGACAACAAGTCATAACATCGTTCCATCCTTCCTCTCCTTATGAACATGAAAAATTTTGTCTCCAGCGACCAGGTTTCGTGCGTAAAAGCAATATCTTTGTCCCTTGAATAATAGACTCTTTATCCCAAATTATGCGTGAAGCGTTGAAAATGATTTTTTGCTTCGGCTTTTCACCAAGATCTGCGTCAATCTGGGGTTGATGTCAACTGAGTGAGATTTCCTTATGAGGTTTAAGATATCTGAACATATTGACAACGCCTACTTTAGAGGCACCTCTGCCTTGAAGTGTGGCTCTATGTTGAGTTTTGTCTCTTCTATGTCAACTGAGTCTGGCAAGCGCCTCTTCGTATTCATCTCTATAGGCCCAAGTGGCCTCCAGCTTGAGCCCCCATTGTCTGGCAGAATGAACCAACCTGCCTGCGCCCCTGCCCGACGGTCAGGCGGGGTGACTACGCCAGGCAGGCTTTCCCGGTATCATAAAGAGCCAGTCCCTGATGGTGGCAACCATGGACTTGGTCTTACTCTGATTCAGTACCTGTTCCTTGAACAGATTCATGAGGTTGTATCCCAACATCAACAGCTTAAACCCTGCCCGCCCGGCAGGCAGGCATCCTCAAGATAGTCGTGCGATTGACAATATAACTACACTCACCTACCGCAATACCCCATCCGATACTATGCCAAGCCCTCATATGTCTTATCTTGCGCTGTACCCAGGCTGCATGAGGGCTATTATGGCAAACTCAATACCCTCCTTGACCAAATACTTGATAAGGTCAGTACTGAAAAACCCGCTGTCTGCCCGAAGTCAAATTCTTTTGATGTGGCAAGGAAGCTTCTTGACAAGGCCCTTAATAAAATCAACCGCC
>JAFDIC010000035.1 GCA_019308525.1 Deltaproteobacteria bacterium | reverse complement strand
ACAAAGGCCAGAACCGGCAAAAGCAGCATGAACCCAGACTTCACCCTCCTCCTCAACAGGGGCACTATAAGAGCACCAACAATCAGTATAAGAGCAGGCGGTAACATATCAATCATCACTAACTCGCAAGAAGTAGAAATTGAGGCAACAGATTACCTCTGTCAAAGACGAATGCCTAAACTGTAGCGGCCGGGAGAACCCCTGTTTTGGGCACCCGGAGCCGTCCATGGGTGGCTTTGAAAAGACCACAACTCAACCCCCTCCCGCCATGCCCCGTACCGCCATCTCAGCAAGCCGGAAAAAAGGCTGGGGATAAAAAAACAACACAATAGACCCTATCCCGGTCAACACCAAGGGCACCACACACCACAACGGCGCCTCCTTCACACCACCCTCAAACATCGACTCCTCGGCCGTGCAAAAAAACGCCCTGTATACAATAGGCAAAAAATAAGCAGCATTCAAAAACGAACTCAACAAAAGCACAAACAACATCACCAATCGACCAGACTCAAGTGTCCCCAACACCAATGACCACTTGCTGATAAACCCACCACAGGGCGGCAGCCCTATCACACTCAATGCTCCAACAAAAAACGCCCCCATCGTAACAGGCATCCTCCTGCCTATACCCACCATCTCACTAATATACTTCCTCCCAGTCGCCACAAATATCGCACCAGCACAGAAAAACAGCGTAATCTTGCCAAAAGCATGCATCGCTATGTGCAACATCCCACCCAACATACCCTTCGGAGACAACAGCCCCACTCCAAGCACAATGTAGGAAAGCTGGCTGATCGTAGAAAAAGCAAGACGACGCTTCAACTCATCCTGCGAAAGAGCAACCAATGAACCCACCAGAATAGTAAAAGAGGCTATGTAGGTAATCACCACTCCTAAATCCATAGAGGACAATAACCCCACTCCAAATACTCCAGTCAATACTCGAACTATACTGAATACACCCACCTTCACCACCGCAACCGCATGCAACAGAGCACTGACAGGAGTAGGAGCAACCATCGCAGCAGGCAACCAGGAATGAAAAGGCATCACAGCACCCTTGGCAAAACCAAAAAGCATCATCAACACCAACACCCCAATCAAAACCCCAGAACCCTTCCCAGCCAAAAAACCACCAGCAGCAAACTCAAGGGTCCCCGCCAGCCCATAGCATATCACCATCGCAGGCAAAACAAGACCAATAGAACCACCCACAATGTACAACAAATACTTCCTCCCAGAACTGCGCGCCTCCATGTCCTGATGATGCGTCACCAAAGGATAGGTCGCAAAGGAAAGCATCTCGTAAAAAAGATAAAGAGTAAGAAGATTCGCCGAAAAAGCCACCCCAATCGTCGCAGAGAGCGCCAGAGCAAAATAACAAAAATACCTCGTCTGACTGTGCTCATCCAAACCCCGCATGTACCCAATAGAATAGGCCGACGTCACTATCCACAAACAGGACGACACCAGAGCAAACAACATCCCAAACGCATCAACGTGGAACTGGATTGGAATACCGGGCATGACCTCGGCCACCGTAAACCATATTTCCTTGCCTTCCAGAAGGGCAGGCAACATGGAAAGCACGATCAGGAATTTTGCGCCGGCTGCAACAAAGGTCCAGGTCTCCCGGGAGTTGGGCCTCTTGCAAACGATAAGTACCGGTGCGACCAGCAGGGAGACCAGGACGGCGAGCAGGGGTCTTATGGAATAGACGGTTTCCATTACAGGATCTCCGCCGGGATCGCGTACCGGACTATGTTGTTTACCAGGTCACCGGTGAATACACCCACAAGGATGAGACCGGCGGCGACAAGCAGCAGGGGCAGGAGCATGCCCAGGGGTGCTTCGTCTATCGATATCCCGTGTTCATGCCCCTGGTGATGGGAGCCAAGGGGCTCGAAGAAACATATCTCTATGACGCGGAAGAAGAGAAGGACGTTGATGAGGCTGCTGAACAACAGTGCGATCATGAAGCCGTATTGGGCATCTCGCAGGGCCCCAAGGATCAGGTACCACTTGCTGAAAAAGCCGCAGGTCGGGGGAACGCCTATAAAGGAAAGGGCTCCGATCACGAAGGCGGCCATGGTGAAGGGCATCTTGCGAAAGAGGCCCTTCAGGTCCTGGAAGCCATGACTGCGAACTTTATGGTATATGTTGCCCGCGACCAGGAAGAGGCACAGGGTCATGAGGGAGTCGTTAAGGATGTGAAGTATCGCCCCGATCATTCCCTCCCGGTTGCCCAGCCATATGCCTCCCACCATGTATCCAACCTCGGAAATGATGATGTAGGTCAACATCTTCTTGAAATCCCGTTGAGAAAGGGCCATGATCGCTCCCATGACGATGGCGATCACGGCCAGCCAGACAAAGGAGGCGCTCACCTGAAGCTGGTTGAAGGCGTATTGCGGGGTAAACACGGAGAATATCAGGCGAATCATGACGTATATCATGACCTTTGTGACAAGGGGGGCGATCAGGCTGCTTGCCGCAGATGGAGCGTGTGTGTAAGCATTGGGCAGCCAGGCATGGAGGGGAAAGAAGGCCATCTTGAGCCAGACTCCTACCATGCAGATGATAAATGCCGCGAGCAGTGTCTTTGAGTGGTAAATGGTGGGGAGAATGCCGGCAATGTCCGCCATGTTTAGCGAGCCGGTGACGATGTAGATATATCCTATGCCCAGGAGGTAAAAACACGCCCCTATGGTACCCATGTAGAGATAGTTGAGGGCGGACAGGGTGGCCCGATCATCCCCCATGGCTATCATGGCATACCCTGTCAGGGATGCAATTTCCAGCAGGACGTAGAGGTTGAAAGCGTCGCCGGTCACCACGATACCAAGGAGGCCCGTGACTTGAAGGGCGTACAGGGTATAAAAGGGACCGAGCTTTTCAGAAAACTCCCTTTCCACGCTCGCCTTGGTGGATACCAGGTTTATGAGGGAAACAACGGCTACCAGGGCAAGTATCAACCCGTTGAGGTGATCCACATGGTAGGCAATACCCCAAGGCGGAGGCCATCCTCCCAGTCTGTATTCAACCACCCCTTCGTTGAGGACACGGCCGAGGAGCGCCAGGGAAGAATATGTTGACACTGACAGGCCGGCAAGGGCAATGGGGAAGCAAAGCCTCTTGTTTATCCAGCCAGCGGCACTTGTGAGAAAGGCGGCCAGGAGAGGCGCAACAACAATTAATGCCGGGTATTGTGCGTTCATTCTCCTCTTATTCGGTTCAAGATTTCATCCTCTTCCAGCGTTTTGTATTGCTTGTAGACCTTTATGGCCAGGGCGAGGGCTACACCGAGGGTCGCCACTGCCACCACGATGGCAGTAAGCATGAGTACATGGGGCAGTGGATTTATGTAATCTGCAACATGAATCCCATGTGAAGCCTCCCCGTGGCCGTGCTTGATAATGGGGATAGTAGCACCCTTTTTGGCCCCGGTTGACACGTAAAAGAGGATAATGGCGGTCTGGAATATGTTCATGCCCACGATTTTCTTGACCAGGTTGTTTTTGGTGATCATGGCATAGAGCCCTATCATCATCAGGGTGATGTATATCCAGTAGTTGTACTTTGCCAAGATCGTAGATATGAGCTCGGACATTCTACTCAACCCGCGGCATCAGAATCCGGTCGGCATCGAGGCGCCAAGCGATGCCGAAGCCTATAGTCCTTCGTCATATAAGCCTTCTGAAGATACATTGTTGTATATCCAGATCATGGTGGCCATCACCGCTATTCCCACGCCGATTTCCACCACCAGTATCCCGTGTGAGCGGGCCGTAACAGGATCGACGCCGAGGATGGGGGCGAGGGCACTGTAATCCAAGAAACTCAATCCCATTATTACGCAAAGGGTCCCGGTCCCTGCGTAGATGAACACGCCGGCTGCACACAACAGGCCGGTTATTCTTTCTTTCATTCTTTCCAGGGCGGATCTCAGGTCATGTGATATGGCGTAGAGGATAATACTCGCCCCGAGTATGACCCCACCTTGAAACCCGCCGCCCGGGCTGTGGTGGCCATGGGCTATTACGTAAAGAGCAAAGAGCTGAATAAAGGGGACCAGGATACGACTAACAGTTTTTATGATCAGGTCATAGGGCGTCCAGTGTGAATCGATTCGTTCAAACTCCTCGAGCTCTGATGGAAGGGATTCTGCGTCCCTGATGCGAATGGTCAGGCCTGTCAGGGTGTGGCGATAGAGACGGTCTTCCGGGCCTCCTTTCCTAAAGCTCCTGAGGAGAAAGAAACAGGCCACACCCGCTGCAAAGATTACTGTTGTCTCAAACATGGTGTCGAAACCGCGGTAGTCGGCCAGCACAGCGGTAACTATGTTGGGAACAGAGGTTTCTTCAATGGTTTTCTCTATGTAACGGGGCGAGACATGGGTGCTGGCGGGAGAAGATGGGTCTCCCCACGGTGGAAAATCGACTGTCGCGTATATGAGGAAGCACCCGGTGAGAAAGGTTATGATGAATCCAAGGAATTTCAATCCCTGGTCCTCCTTGTGGTGGGAAAAACCGCTGCAACGAAAAACACTGTACTCACACCAGCCCCTACTGACGCCTCAGTGAAGGCTACATCAACCGCTCCCATGATGGACCACAGGAGGCACATCATGAAGCTGTAAGCGCCGAACAGTATTGCGGAGCCTAACAGGTCCTTGACCGAAACCGCTGCGATGGCACATACCACGACAAGGGTAAGTATCGCCAGGTCCAGTTGCCAGATCATCGGGCCTACCTCCTCTTCTCTCCCTTGGTCCAGGGGGTAAGACCAGCGCGGACTCCGGCATCTACAATGCCGTGAATCGCGGTGGGGCTGGATAGAAAAATGAAAACCACAATGAGAACAATTTTGAGACTGGTGAGGAGGTTGGCCAGCGAGAAATGATGAGCATTGAAAAGAGCCAGTGCGAAGAGCATGAAGAGTGATCCCATGGTATCCAGCTTGCCTGCGGGATGCAGGCGGGAATAGAAGTCAGGGAAACGAAGGATACCCACTGCTCCGCCCGCGAAAAAAATCAATCCGCATGCCAGGAAAACGGTCACTATGAAGTTCATCGCCAGATCCCCCAAAAAAAGTTCAGTTCACGGGTTCAAACATGTGAAACCCGACACCTGTCATGAAAAAAAATTCCAAATCCCGCGGCCCAGGCATTAGGGCAGTTCATCGTAGAGCCCCTTTTTCTTCTGGAAGTACCTCGATGCTGCGAGCACTGCCACAAAGTTGAGCAGTGCGTAGGCAAGGGCGATGTCTACGAACATATCCACCCTGTGGTAGATAAGGCCGATCAGGATCAACAGGACCACTGTCTTGGTGCCGATCGCATTGGCTCCCACAAGGCGATCGAGAACGGTGGGCCCGACTATCGCCCTGTAAAGGGACAAAACCATCAGGAAGCTCAAGCAAAGCCCTGAAGCTAGGAAAATATTATCCATCAAACCTCGCTGAATGCTCTGGCAATCCTTTCTTCCATTTCGCCGGGCAACCCTTCGCTGGATTTCATGTCGATCGCATGGACGCTGAAATTTCCGTCAATGGACACGTACACCGTGATGGTTCCAGGAGTAAGCGTTATGGAATTGGCAAAGGTCACAAGGGACAGGTCGCTCTTGAGCCTGCTCTTGAACCGGACTATCTTGGGGTCAATCAGTTCCATCATGCGGGGATGAAAACTGAGGTACATCAAGTGGAGGTTGGCAAGGAATATCTGGTACAGGAGCCAGGGTATATAACCTATGAAACCCAGAGATGTCACCAGGAGAGCCCCTACCTTGCTGTGAGGATCAAACAGGAGATCTCCTGAAATAAATGATATGATCAGACAGCTTATTATCCCGAGGGCTATGTGAAAGGAATCAAATCTGCCCGAAAGGAGTAACCAGAGGGAAAACAGGATGAGAAAAGTGAACAGGAATAGGGCTACCCTTCTTTTTGCGGCCTGGTTGTTGCCTTTGGTGAGACCCGGGCTCCTGGTATCAGGCTCTTCTATGTCTCTGGTTTCTCGCTCTGGCGATTGCAAAAGAGTGCCCCCTTTCCGAATTCCAATCGGCGCAGATAAGTCCAAAGGGGAAAAAGGAACGACATACTCAGGTGAAACTGATGTACAGTGACGCACTGAGAGCTTCTGCTGATATTATCCAGCCTGGTCAACGAGATATATCTCACAGGGCCATTAGAGGTGACACCCTGATAGCAACAACCCACGATGAAACATGTGAGAAAAAATGAATACCCATTTATTCCTTTGATATTTGAATGTCAAGCAATTTTCGATTAAGGCTCAGTCCTCCTCGTCATCCTTGACCATCATTTCGTCGGGAATGATCATGTGCTCACTTATTGCTTCCTTAAAGTGTATGGCCTTGATGTCGAGATCGTATTCCTTGGCGAGATCTCTTATTTGATCGATACAATTGTGACAGGGTACGAAGACGATTTTGGCGCCTGTCTCCCTGATCTGTTCAGCCTTTTGCCTGCCGCTCATGAGCCGGTATTTCTTCATCTCGCCTCCCATCGGCATGGCGCCGCCACCACCGCCGCAACAGAAGTTATAGTTACCCTGGTATTTCATTGGGCGGAAGTCTTCGGAGAGATATTCTGCAAGGCGCCGATTCTTGTCGGCAAGTCCTCCGCCCCGAACCACGTTACAGGGGTCCTGGACAGTGGTGGGCTCTTTTATCTTGCCTTTCAGTCTTATCCTGCCATCCCTTATGTAGTCATGAAAGAGTTCGACAGAATGAATAACCTCTTGCTTCGGAGTATATCCCAGCCACGCCGGCGCTTCGAACCGAAGCGCTCTGTATGCATGCCCTCATTCCGTGACTGCCACCTTGTCGACCTCCAGCTCTTCGGCCCTCTTGAAGGTGTTCTCCACAATCAGCTTCGCGGTGGCGCTGTCACCACAGAACATTGCAAGGTTTGTGTCATCCCATCCCGAATCGCTGGGCAGGGTCCAGTCCTCGCCGGCCACGTGGAATATCTTGGCTATTTCCATGATATCCTGGGGGTAAAACATGGGCTCCCTGGCGTTGACGGTATACATGATGTGAGCTCCCTTCTTATCGACAGGGACCTGGAGATCCACAATTTCCTCACCCACCTCCTCCTGGCACCACTCCAGGGTCTCCAGCCAATCTTCCTTGCTGACTGCCATCTGGTTCCCAAACTCCTTGTAGTTATCAATGGCCTTCAACAGGCCCTCCGGAGCGAGTCCCTGGCTGAACAGCAGCGCCCTCAACAGGGAGATCATCATGCCTATGTCAATGCCAAAAGGGCAGAACAGGGCGCAGCGCCGGCACATGTTACATTCGTAGTAGACTGTCTCATAGACCTTCCGGAGATAGTCCCTGTCGACTCTCCCTTTCCTTTTCAGGATTACCTTGAGGTGTTTCACCTTGTTTGCCGGTATCATTTTGGGGTCATTGCCGCTGCTCGTATAGTGGTGGCAGGTATCCGCACACAAACCGCAATGGGCACAGATTGCGAGCCACGTCCGAAATCTGGCTCCCATCCTGGGTGCCAGGAAGTCCATAATCTCCTTGGGATTTACCTCATTACTCATGTCCTGATTCCTCCGAACCCCGTTAACATTCGGGCCCTCATACAGAATATTCTCTCCTTCCGAATTCTATGGCAGTCGAACCCCTTGAAAAGAAGAACAGCATGAAATGGGAGAGCTTGGTAAAAGGGATAAGTATCAGCATCAGCTCGGCCGAGAGCATATGGATCAACTGCATGTTATCTGCAAGAAAAGTGATATTATCCAGTGTCCCGTGGGTGAGGAAATAACCGCTCAGAAAGGGCAACAGAGTAACTATCAGAAGCAGGTAATCACTGGGAGCGGAAAGGAACCGAATGCTGGGGGAGAAGATGCGCCTCAGCAGCAAGAAGACACCTGCCAGTAGGAGAATGACGGTCATCCAGTCCGCCAGGGTGTCCGGTATAGGGGTCCAGGACCACTCAAAGCGGGATTCTTCCCACAGGGTGATATGCCCTGCCAGCCAGATAGGCACGACAATCAGGCATATGTGAAAGATGTATGCCAGGGGGACAAAGACCGGGTTCTTCAGGACATCCCGGTTCAAAGGCAGGATCCATTTGCAAAAGGTCAGGAAAAGGTATTTCCATTTGAAATGCTCGTAGAGCACCCTGTCCCGCCTGAGGGATAGGGTGAGAAAAACAGCGATCCTTATAATACTCCCTAGGATGAAGACCAGGAAAGAAATCCACAGAAGCGGTCCCTCTGCAAGGGTGTAGAGATCCATGGCAGTTTTGTTCTCCCTCTTGTTGGTTTTGGGATGACATGCGACGGTTTCGGGACAGAAACACTACCAAGGGAAATCGGCCTGCGAACCACGCCGAAAATTTCCTTTCCCCATTCCCTGCATCTGGAAAAGGGGATTGTTCAAGTTTTCACAATATAATGGTTATCACGGGACAAAGTCAACACCAAAAAAAGAGCCGGGTCTCGGCAAAGGAAAGGGCTCGGTGCCGGAGAAGGAGGAAAAGACTGTACTTGCGGGCATATATCGGGGTAGAGGGATATCCTTTTTCCGATGCAGAACGCATCTATTCCTTTTTCCTGTTGTGGTCAGGATAACGTTTTGCGATGGACCTCAGGATATCAAGGCTATTAAAGAATGAGCTTACCACGTCCGGGTCGAAGTGTTTTCCAGAACAGCTGTCTATCTCTTCAAGAACCCGCTCTTCCGGCCACGGTTCCTTGTAGGATCTTCTGGAGGAGAGGGCGTCAAACACGTCGGCAAGGGCGACTATTCGGCCGAAAATGGGTATTTCTTCGCCTTTTTTGCCCCTGGGGAGCCCATCCCTTGTCTCGAAGCCGGGAAGGGGCCTTTCCGTGTACGGGTCAATGTGTCCCGGGTACCCGCTCCCGTCCCATTTCTCGTGATGATTCAGGGCAACCTGGGCGGCCATTTTTTCAAACTCCGAGTGACCGTCCTTGAAGAGGCGGGCCCCGAGAAAGGTATGGCGTTTCATGGTTTCGTATTCTTCATAGGTGAGGCGGGCGGGTTTGCGGAGGATCAAGTCGCTGATAGCAATCTTCCCCACGTCATGAAGCATGGCCGCCATCCTCAGGACGTCCTTTTGCCTGTCGATTTCTTCGTCTCCAATTCCCTTGGCCCTTGCCCAGTCTTCGAAAATTTCCACGGAATAGGAAGCGACCCTGTTTACGTGGGCGCCCGTTTCATGGGGATCACGCAGCTCCGCCATGCTGATCATTCTCAGAATAATGTTCCGGGTCATCTGCGCCCGGTCAAGGGCCAGGGCGGCACTCGTGGCAAAATGCATGATCAGGGATTCATCTGACGAGGAGAAGGGTAAAATATTGCCACTGTCGTCCTGGGCATTTATGATCTGCATGACCCCGAGGACGACTCCGTCCTGGTTGGTCATGGGGACGGTCAGCATGGAGCGGGTCCGGTAGTCCGAGATATTGTCAAAGTTCTTGTCGAACTGATAAGGCTCCCGGTCACTGATTTCATAAACATCCGGTATGTTGGCGATTTTCCCGTTCCTGGCAACGTAACCCGCAATAGAGTTGTTGCTTATGGGCATGGAAAAGGTGTTGTATATCAGTTTCTTCCCAGGACCGAGTCTCTTCTGAAGGGTATCATTCTGGGTATAGCTGAACTTCAGTTCATCACCCTGGATCAAGTAAATAGAGCCTGCATCTGCGCTAAAGAATTTCCTGACCCTGGTTAGGATCCTTTCCAGGAGTAAGTCAACGTCCTTAACCTGGTTTATGTCAATGCTTATACGGGTGATAAGATCAATCTTTTCCTTTTCCGTCAGCATGGATGCGGCACCTCCCGAGGCCACCCCCCTTCTCTTGATCGGGCCTTGAGAAACACAGATGTTGCTTTCTGCACTAATGAGATTTACCATTATTTGCGTGTTTTTTCAAGGTCTTTAAGGGGTTCATGATTTTTGTGATCGGGGCATGTTCGTCCTTCCCAGTCCTGACATTGGCCTTGACGTTGGCTCTTGGGCTTTGATACAAATCCCATATGAACCTTCTGGACACAATCGTCATTGTTATGATGGCTTTCTTCATGCTCAGGGGGCTCCTCAGGGGATTTGTCAGGGAAGTGTTCTCCCTGGTCGGGATCGTGCTGGGGATATGGGGAGGCATCCTCTACCAACCCAGCGTGGCCGCCTATCTTAAGTCCTACTTGCCTGCGAGTGACTATCTTCCCCTGGTAAGCTTCGTTTCAGTATTTTCCCTGATGGTGATAAGCTGCAATCTCTTGGGAATATTCGTGAAATTCTTTTTCTTCAAGATATTCAAGGGGGGGATAAACAGGATCCTGGGTGGTTCTGTGGCATTTATCAAGGGTGTGGTCGTTACCTACCTTCTCATGGTAATGCTTACCTTCTTGCTTCCTTCAAAGACTCCACTGATAGCCGGCTCGAAGCTGGCTCCCTTTATCATCATGTCTTACCAGTCTATGGTCAAGGCGGTTTCCAGGGGAAGGGCCGAGGAGTGGAAGGAACGAGTCAAAAAGGGGAAGGACAAGGCGGAAGAGATGATTCTGGAGAAGGCAAGGGAGTAAAGCAGGGGAACGAGGAACACATGGATAGAGGAAGGGTTGCGGAGGCGTTCTTGGATCTGATCGACCTCGTCAAGCAGCTCCGGGGACCGGATGGTTGCCCGTGGGACCGGGAACAGAGCGATTCGAGCATCAAAACCTATGTCCTTGAAGAGGCCTACGAGGTCCTTGATGCTATAGAGAAAGGAGTCCCCGATGAGGTATGCCAGGAGCTGGGGGACCTGCTCTTTCAGATACTGTTTCTGGCGGATATGGCGGAAGAAAGGGGCCAGTTCGGATTCTTGGAGGTACTGGAGAAGATCAAGAAAAAGATGGTTGAACGCCACCCTCACGTGTTCGGTGAGAGCAGGGCGGAAACTCCCGAGGAAGTTTCGCAAAACTGGGCCAGAATCAAGGAAAGGGAAAGGGGTGGGAATAGCAATCCTTTATCTGTTCTGGAAGGTGTCCCCACAGGCCTCCCGGCCCTCCAGAGGGCCCACCGCCTAAGCGAAAGGGCATGGAGGCTGGGGTTTCTCAAGGAGGACGTCCATGAAAAGTGGCTCAAGGTGGAAAAGGCCATGGAGGGATTGAAGGAGTGCCTTGCCGGTCACGGGAACGAGGGCGCGGACGAGAAGCTGGGTGTCCTCCTCTTCACCCTTGCGGACCTTGCGCGACACCTGGGGTTGAATGCAGAAAACTCCCTGAGGAGTGCAAATTCGAAATTCCTCGACAGCGTTCAAAATCGGTAAAGACCCTGGCCCGTAATGGACCGCATGGATGGAGGGCCTGCGTGGTCTGAACAACGCGAAGAACGGAATATCAATTGGTCCGATCAAGAAAACAGAAGCTCCCCGGAAAGGCCCTGGGTGTGGCCGCCAAGGTGTTTGTCAGGGTACTCTTGGCTCTCGTAGTCTTGAGCGTTGTAGAGGTCGGCCTCTTGCGGTTCTTGGACCCTCCTGTCACGGTTCCCATAGCCATGGAATGGCTCGGGAGCAGGGTGGAATCCAGGCAATACAAGAGACCTGCTTGTTTTTGGCGTTCCCTGGCAGAAATCTCCCCCAACCTCATAAAGGCGGTGTTGGCAGGGGAGGATCAAAGGTTTTTCCTGCATCATGGGTTTGATTTTATCGAGCTGAAAGAAGCCTTCAATGACCTCCTGTTTTCAAAAAGGACGAGGGGGGCGAGCACGATCACCATGCAGACGGCAAGGACCGTCTTCTTGTGGCAGGGCAGGAGCTGGACAAGAAAGGCTACAGAGGCCTATTATACAATTCTGATAGAGCTGTTGTGGGACAAGAAGAGGATACTGGAAGTCTACCTGAACACGGTGGACTGGGGCAAGGGGGTGATGGGCGCCGAAGCGGCTTCGAGGAAGTACTTCCAGAGGAGCGCAAAAGACCTTTCACGTCGGCAGGCCGCAATGCTGGCCTCCATCCTTCCAAGCCCGTATCGTTGGTCGCCTGTAAGACCGAATGATCAAGTAAAGCGGAGGGCTGAGAGAATCATAAAGGATATGAACAAAGTACCGATCCTTTACTAGGAGCACGGGCCCATGGCTACCTCATTGCCACGGGGTCTTGGCTATGACGCCCTTGCCGCTGAGGGGGAATGCTCCTGGGGAAGCGCCTGGGTTTCTTTGGGCACCAGTATCTTGGTGAATACCTTGAAGGCCTTGCACTGTTCCTTGTCAGGACATTTGCTCTTACAGATACGGACGTCCATTCTTGGATTGTTCCTTTTCCTGTTGCACACGATGTAGTAAGGCATTAAACAAGTTCTCCTTCGCCAAAAGTAAGCATCAATTATATTTAAATTATGCGATTTTATACTACAAATATACTAACATGTCAATAAGTTTTGCGTATCTTCGCAGGTGTTGGGGGTTCTGCCAGGCCATCCAGTTTGGAAGGGAAGGTCCAGGCACATGCTGGGCATGCCAGGGCCTGGAACCAGGGGCAGGGGATTTCCTATGATAAGATTCATATTCCTTAATGCCTTCATAGGGCTGTGTACCATTATCGTGAGCGTTCCTGTGCTCCTACTGTCACTATATGACCGCAGCGGGAGACTGGTGCACAGGTATTGTGCGGTACCCTGGGCAAGGATGATTCTCCGTGCCTGTGGAGTAAAGGTTGACGTGGAGGGACTTGAGAACGTCAGGAGAGGTGCGGCCCAGATATTCATGGTGAATCATCAAAGCATATTTGACATCTTTGCCCTGCTGGCGACACTGCCCGTGGATTTCAAGTTCATTCTGAAGCAGGAATTGATGAGAATACCCGTACTGGGTTTTTCAATGAGGAGGGCCAGGTATATCGGTATCGACAGGGAAAACCCCAGAAACGCTATCAGGAGCATGAATGAGGCTGCAAAGGGGCTGGAGGAGGGGATATCAGTCGTCATCTTTCCGGAAGGCACGAGGAGCGAGGACGGAAGGCTCCAGGACTTCAAGCCCGGAGGATTTCATCTCGCCATCAGGAGTAAATGTGATATTGTCCCCATCGCAATCGACGGCAGCCGCAATATCACACCAAAAGGGAGTCTGAAGATCAACAAGGGCAGGTTTTCCATGAGAATCGGTGGGCCGATTTCAGTGAGAGAATACTCCAAGAGGGACATGGATCTGCTGATGCAGGAGGTAAGGCGGGCCATACTGCGTCAGATGGGCGGAGAACAGTAATGACGAAATGCCTGGCCCCCTTTTGGGCTGGAGGTGGAGAAAGGAATCGCCAGATGGCAATTCTCAAGGTCGCGGTTGTTGTCCTTTTGGCAGGAGCACTCTTTTCATCGTCCTTTGCAGGGCCTTGCCTGGGATACCTGATGCCGGCGGAGCAGGTGGTTTCATTGATGGGCAGGAACTTTGAAGGCTTTAAGTCCTTCAAGATAGTCCAGCTGACCCAGCAGGATTACGGGCGTAAAGAAGAGTCCTTGTGGGTTTTCAGAGAAGAACTGATTATGAAGGCGCCGGGGTTTTTTCGCTCCAGGATCCTGGATCCAGGTATCCACAGGGGGTATCTGCCCGATAGTTCCTATCGGGAATTGTTTCTGGCAAACGACACAGAGAGACTAATTAGATTGATGTCAAGGATAGGGATTGAAACAGGGTCGGTAGGGTTCACAAGGCTCAATGGCGCGATAGCGTACAGGATCGGGGACAAGTGGCCGGGCGAGCCAAAGATGCTGGTAGAAAAAGATAGATTCCTACCCTTGAAACTGGTTTACAGGCCGTTCGGCGCTCCACCTGATTCTTTCATCAAGGTAGTGTTCGAGGGCTACAGGCGATTGGGGGAGGGTTGGTATCCCTTTCAAATAACCCTTGAGCCGACTGAAGGGCCTGTGGAAGTGTATGTCATACTGGATATAGGATTCAACCTTCCTTCGGAACAACTCCTTTTCCCGGGACCACCTGCCGGGGTGGCCCCAAGACCTGTTGAAGGTGAGAAGGATACGCCCGATCCGCAAGAAGAGAGACTGAGAAGCATTATCAGATCCTTTGAAGAGAAATACCAATGACCCTGTGATATGCCCCGACCCATGGTTGTAAAGGAAAAGCGCCGGGAGTTCGCAAAGGTAGCAGTAACACTGCCCCTGAGGGAGACGTTTCTCTACCGGGTTCCGGAGCACCTTTCGGCGAACACCTGCGTGGGCAGCAGGGTTCGGGTTCCCGTAAAGAACAGGAGCGTTGTTGGCTATGTGCTTGAAATGTTGGGGGATGACGAGGGCAGGGATCTCAAAGAAGTCCAGGAGTTGTTGGATGAAGCGCCCCTGTTCAATGAAAGGCTCGTTCCGCTTTTCCAATGGATGGCAGAATACTATCTCTACCCCATTGGCCGCCTCATCAGGGCAGCCCTGCCCAGCGGCATAAATCAGGGGACCTACAGATCAGCGCTGATCACAAGGAAAGGGGAAGATGCTCTGAGGCTGCTGCCACCCTCTTCCGAAGAAAGAGAGGTGCTGGCATGGGTGATTTCCAATCCGGGCAAGAGGCTGCCTTACCCTTACGACAGGGTCAGGAGGCTTGAGACCCTGGGCTGGATCCTGGTTGAAGAAAGGAGCAGGAGGGGAAGAGTAGCCCCCCTGAAGAGGACCTTCATAGGGATCAAGTCAGAGGTCGAATTGAGAAGAATCCTGAAAGAAAAGAGGGGGGATTTGCGAGCAAGAAATGAGCCCGAGTTCCTGAGGACGATTCAGGAATCAGGGGCCATTCCCTTGAGCAACCTCTTGTCCAGGTTTGACAACGGTGAGTACCTGGTAAGAAAGTGGATCAAGAAGGGAATTCTCCAGAAACACAAAGGTGTCCTGTTCAGGGACCCGGCAGGCAATGTGCTTTCCCCGCCCCCGGCACCGGTGGAACTCTTTGAACAACAGAAGAGTGCCCTCGATCGGATCAGGCCCTACATTGGCCGGGGGACCTTTCGGACGTTCCTGCTCCACGGTGTTACGGGGAGCGGCAAGACCGAGGTATACTACAGGGCCATAAAGGATACCATAGATTCCGGGCAACAGGCCTTGTTCATGGTCCCGGAGATAGCGCTGGCGGTCTACCTGGAAGGGGTTTTTCGGTCCCGTCTCGGTGATCGCATCGCCGTCTTTCACAGCGACCTGAGCGAGGGGGAGCGGTATGACCAGTGGATGCGCATAGCCAGGGGAGAGGCGGAGCTGGTAATAGGGGCCAGGTCTGCGGTTTTCGTCCCGCTGCCCAGGCTGGGCCTGATCATCGTGGATGAAGAGCACGATCCCTCCTACAAGCAAGAAGAGGCACCCCGCTACCAGGCAAGGGATGTTGCGGTCATGAGGGGCAAACTGGAAGAGGTGGTGGTCCTCCTGGGCTCCGGCACACCGTCTGTTCAATCCTATTACAATGCCGTGACCGGAAAATATCAACTGCTGAAAATGCCGGAGAGGGTGGAAAGGCGGCCTATGCCTCAAGTCAAGTTTGTTGACATGAAGGATTCCGGGGCCACGGCGGATTCCATAATCAGCCCTGCCCTCCAGGATGCCCTGGCAAGCAACCTGGAGGCGGGGAATCAGGCGATCGTCTTCCTCAACAGGCGTGGCTTTAGCCGGATCTACATTTGCAGGAAATGCGGCAAGCCCCTTCGGTGCAAGAATTGTGATGTCTCACTGACACATCACATAGCAGGGAATCGCCTCATATGCCACTATTGCGGCTACAGGACCGGGGCCCCCGAAAGCTGCCCTGAATGTCAGTACGAGGGCCTGAAGGCCTACGGCTTCGGAACCGAGAAGCTGGAGCGAAGGTTGAGGGAGCTTTACCCTGATAAGGTGACCGCAAGGATGGACAGGGACAGCATACGCCGCAAAGGAGATGCCTACAGGATCCTCAAGAGATTCAAGAAGGGTGAAGTGGACGTCATGGTGGGGACCCAAATGATAACAAAGGGATATGATTTCCCAAATGTCACATTGGTCGGAATAGTCGCCGCTGACCTTTCCCTGGGCTTTCCGGATTTCAGGGCCGGGGAGCGGACCTTTCAGATCCTTACCCAGGCTGCCGGCAGGGCTGGAAGGGGGGATCTGGGGGGAGAAGTGATTGTGCAAACATTCAACCCGGATCACTACGCCATAGCCAGTGCCAAGGAGCACGACTACGAATCCTTTTTTCAAAGGGAGATCGTCTTGAGAGAACAATTGGGGTATCCTCCTTTCTCTTTCCTGGCTTGCATCAGGCTCCAGGGGAACAACAAGGAGCTTACTGAGAGGATGGCATACCTTGTCAACGATGAGCTGGCTCAAATGTTACGGAGATGGCCGAAGAGAAGGAATGAAGTCCAGGTATTGGGACCCGCCGAATCCCCCCTTACAAGGTTGAAGGGCAAATACAGATGGCAGATCCTCATAAAATCAAAGGATCCCGGTTTGCGAAACCGTTTGCTTCAAGGGGTGGAGCCGGCCTCCCGGAAGTTCCTGAGGGCGACGGGCGTGAGCATGATTATTGACGTAGACCCGTACCAAATGATGTAAATGT
>JAFDIC010000419.1 GCA_019308525.1 Deltaproteobacteria bacterium | reverse complement strand
GGAAGCATGCGAATAGAGGGGACGAACAAAAACAAAGGGGAGGAATCAATGGAAAAACTATTCGAAGAATTTAGCCTTGGGACATGCAGGCTCAAGAATCGGTTTCTATTCACTCCAGTAAAGCTTGGCTATGGAAGCCTCGACGGCACAGTGACGGAGCAACAAATCCTGTTCTATCAACAGATTTCCAGACAGGGTCCGGCGGTGATCATCTTGGAGCCTGTTTCCGTTACGCCTGAAGGAAGAGAGCACCCAAGGCAGCTTAGTGTCCATTTCCCGACAAGCGCGACCGAGCTTAAGAAGCTTGTCGATATTATTCACAAGGAAGATCGTCTTGCCTGCCTCCACGTGAATCATGCAGGGGGGGCTGCAAATCCCATGGCCACCAAGACTAGCCCCAAGGCCCCATCTACCTTCATTTGCCCTGCCAGTGGCCAGGAGTCGGATTCTTTGAACGAGGAGGATATACAGACGATCATCGCCGGTTACAAATCCGCGGCAAAGAAGGCACTGGAAGCAGGATGCGACATGATCGAAATCCAGGCGGGTCATGGTTACCTCATATCCCAGTTCCTCAACAGGAAGATCAACCGGAGAAAAGATCCCTATGGCCAAGATCGGTTGCTTTTTGCAAGAGAAGCTCTGTCGGCCGTGAAGGAGGGTGCACCAAATATCCCAATGATTGTGCGGATATCTGGCAACGAAATGTCCGAGGAACATGGTATAGGCTATGAAGACCTGCTACCCTTTCTTAAACTGGCAAAAGAATCGGGCGCAAGTGCCGTGCACGTGGGAATGGGAAATGCCTGCTTCAGCCCCCCGTGGTATTTCCACCATGCCAGCCTCCCTGAAAAGGCCCAGATGGAGGCCCTGGCCTGGGTTCGGCAGCACACCACGCTCCCCCTTATCCTCGCAGGAAGAATGGGCAGGAGACAGCCAATCGAAAAGGTTGTGGAGGACGGCCTTGCCGATCTCATCGCGTTGGGAAGACCCTTGATCGCAGATCCCGGGTTGATCGAGAAGTGGAAACAAGGAAAAGACGACGAAGCGATCCTTTGTGCTTACTGTCTTCAAGGGTGCCTTCATCGGGTAAAAAGTGGGCAACCTCTGGGATGCAATCTTAATCCGGAGGTCGGATTGCCTCCCTTGAACCCCACAGAGCACCCGATGAAGATTCTGGTTGCGGGGGGTGGTCCTGCCGGCATGAGTGCTGCCCTGTACTTGACCCGTCGTGGTCACAGGGTCACCCTGGTCGAAAAGGAGAGCCGCCTCGGGGGACAATTCGCTCTAGCCTGGCAGGCCCCTGGAAAAGAGAAAATGAAGGACGGCCTGGAATCAATCGAACGATCTTTGAGATCTTCCGGCGCAACCATTGTCACGGGTAGGGCCGTGCATCTGTCCGACGTAAGGGAGTTCCGACCTGATCTGTTGGTATGGGCGACCGGTGCAGTTCAAAACGTCCCAGATATCCCGGGCCTCAATGACCAGTATTCCCTTACCTCGGTGGAATATTTTACCGGACAAAAGGAAATAAAGGGGCCACGGGTCCTGGTTATCGGGGCAGGAAGAACCGGCCTTGAAATCGCGGAAAAACTTGGCCGAGAAGGTTACGAAGTGGTGGCAACAAAGCGGACTGATCCGATCGGGAGCATGATGGAAATGATCACGAAAAACCTGACCTTGAAACGGATCAAGGAAATGGGAAATGTTATTATCATGCCCCACACTACGGTCAAGGCCTTCCTGGAGAACAGGGTGGACATAGAACAGGACGGGGTCAGGATGTCTCTGGAACCCTTTCAGACCGTGATCCTGGCTTCTGGAATGATCCCTGCCCCAGGGCCGGACGAAGAATTCTGCAACCAGGTACCCTCTGTAGAGATCATAGGGGATGCCCGGGAAGTCCAGGACATTTTTAGCGCCATGAGGGCGGGATACGAGTTGGCAACAAAATACTGAGGGAAGGATCGAGGGTGATTTGCGGCCTAGGAACCAACGAGCCTGCAAAATGATGGGAGTGAAAAATTAGGTCGATCGGTACATGGCGGAAAAGCGCGAGAGATTCCTGGAACGTTAATACTGGATGGGTACTCGTATTCAGGGATATCCCGTCCTGACCCTGGATCGCTTTAGTTCTTTGCTTTTGGACCCGGCATATAAGCTAGGGAGAAAAGGAGTTTGAGGGAAAGGCATGAGCATGAAAGAGGAACTGCCCTTGTTGAAGGCGAGGGTTCAGACCATTGGAGCAAGTCTCCACCTGTTAACCCGGCGTATCGCCGAGATCGACCACAAGCCCGCGAGCACAGGCCACATCGCCGTTATAGATTCGGAGAGGTGCCTTGGCTGTGGTGCATGTGAGACCGTCTGTCCGGTCGGTGCCATTTCAATCAAAAGCACCGCTCTTGTCAATGCATCCCGCTGCACGGGCTGTGGAAGATGTGCCAACGAATGCCCTCAGGGAGCAATCATGTTAACACATAATTCCGGCCCGGGTTATACAGCCAAGATGCAACCCGAATTTCGCAAGGCTCAGGCAAAACCACGCAGCACAAAGGCTATTTTCAAGCACGAAGTTTACGATTTCAGTGAACCCTTAACACGGCCCTTAGCACGTTGGAGACGGGTTTCTTACCATCCTTGCGAAATACGGGTTCAATCAGGTGATTTGCGGCACATACGCCGAAGACATGCAAAATGAACCTGTCAGGCTCCGTCATAGTGAGGAATCTTTTTTGGTGATACGTGCAAGAAGAAACAAAAGAAGTGTCGCACTGTTCCCTTCGTGGGACTTGCAGAGGAGAATAGTTGAAATTACGGGAGGTGGTGACATTGGCTGTTAAGGATTATTACCAGCTCCTGGGTGTGGAAAGGGATGCATCAGCCGAAGAGATCAAAAGGGCATATCGCAAACGGGTCATGGAATATCACCCTGATCGAAACAAGGACAAACCTCATTGCGAGGACATGCTCAAAGAAATCAACGAGGCATATCAGGTCCTTGGAAATCAAGAAAGAAGACGGCACTACGACCTCTCATACATGCAATCTTTCAACATGCATGTATATGATCGGAGAGATCTGGGCGATGACGTGATCGAAATCCTCCGAATATTCTCTCGAGTGGGTTTTGGTGCAAGACGGTTCGGAGGATGCAAAGGCAGGAGCTTCGGAAGGTGGGGCTGCCGGCGCGGGAAGAGGAATTTCTAAAACATCATTGAGGAGACCATCTTATGGCTTCTAAAACGAAGGCGTATGTCTGCGCCCATTGCGGATACACGGCGGACGGCAGGTTCGCAGGGGATATTTGTCCCCAGTGCGGCCTGACTTACTGGAAGTGCAGTAACTGTGGTTACACCATAACCGCGGGCAGACCTCCGGATGTCTGCCCGGAGTGC
>JAFDIC010000418.1 GCA_019308525.1 Deltaproteobacteria bacterium | reverse complement strand
CCAGCATGTGAAAAGCCCAGCGGTAAGGACTGGCTTGAAGCAATCTTCTTTGAAAAAGGACATCGACCAATAATGCCTTAAGCAGTGAGACTATCTTGCGAGAGAAAACAGTGCGGGCAGTTCCTTTACATGCAGTCGATAGCCTTTTGCCAGTGGACAAATCTTGGCTCTGGATTCCAACTGTCATGGAGAACCAGCGAAAGATCCTGTGGCCGAGGCCTATCAGAGAAATCCCAAGGGCCAAATATAAAGATATGGTAAAAGTCATGATTCAGCGTTCCCTTCTGGCATGCCTGGATGAACAGACAAAGTATATGCCACATGGTGGCATTCGTCAATCGATTTTAGATGCATGACTAGGTGCCAACATATTTTGCATAAAGACCTCGTGCTATGCCTTCATCGGTTGTCCCTTTGATCATCACCCGTCCTTCGGGGAAAATGATCAGCTCGTAGTCACCGGCAGTGAAACTGATGAAAAACTTATGGTCCACCACCTTCCCCAAAGGGGCAAGCTGCTGCCTCAGTCTTGTCAAATCGAGCTTTGCTGCACGCGTCGGCCTAATCTGAACAGCATTACGGCCACACAAGGAGAAGGCTTCAGAAAAACCGGTTCCTTGGAGAAACTCAAATTGACCTTTGGTGCAAGCGGGGCAATCGGTGTTTGGATCTATTCTTATGGTGTAGAATCTCCCTTCCCAGGCATCTAAGACCAAAAGGATAGAATTGTCGATTTCATGCCCAGTGAGTATTTTCATGGCCTGACAGGCCTGAAATGAGCTAACCACCCCGACCGCAGCTCCCAACACCCCAGCTGTGTCGCAAGTGGGCAGAGAGCCGGGGGGCGGTGGCTCGGGCAAAAGACATCGGAAACAAGCTGTCTTCCCCGGAATGATACTCATCGTCATGCCCTCTGAGCCTATAACCCCTGCATAGATCCATGGAATGCCCAATTTCAGACAAGTATCGTTAATTAGATAACGGGTTTCCACATTGTCGGTGCCGTCGATAATAAGATCGGCATCTCCCAATAATTCGAAGGCGTTACCGGGGTAGAGATCGGCAATGATAGGTTGAACCTGGATTGTTGAATTGGCTCGTCCTAGCTTCTCTGCTGCAGCCAAGGCCTTTGGTTTCCTCTGCTCGGCATCCTCTTCATCGAAAAGAATTTGACGTTGAAGATTGTTCAACTCAACAAAATCTCGATCAACAATAACGATTTTTCCTACCCCTGCCCGTGCAAGATAAGTAGCTGTGACTGAACCCAGGGCGCCACAACCCACGATTGCCACGCATGATTTCATTAGGGCATCCTGTCCAGAACATCCTATGCCGTGAAAAAGTATTTGCCTTGAGTATCGCTCTTGATCCATTGTGTGGAGCCAGCCTCTCTATGTGATACCAGACCTAGAGCCTCAGTGCCGTAATTATGCGTGGCAGGACCTCAAGTACGTGATCTACTTCCTCTTGCGTAGTTGACAAGCCCAAAGAAAATCGCAAACTGCAAGTAGCCTCACTTGAAGGAATTCCCATAGCCGTCAATACATGAGAAGGTTTTGAAGATCCCGCTGAGCAAGCAGAACCCGTGGACACAAATATTCCTTGGGAGTCTAAGGCAAGAAGGAGGGTCTCACCGTCTATATTGGGAAAACCAACATTGGTGATGTGCGGGAGACGATCTGCATGCTGTGCGTGGATGCACGCCCCATCAATACGCTCTACAATTCCCCTTTCCAACCGGTCCCTCAAGGAGGCAAGCCTTGTGCAGACCTGAGGGCGTTCAGTATCAGCCAATCTTAAGGCTTCAGCGGTTCCTACTATGCTCGGGACGTTCAATGTACCAGGTCGAAGACCCTGTTCGTGGCCTCCTCCGTAGAAAACGGGTGAAAGATGGACTGCATCACTCACATAAAGTATGCCAATACCCTTGGGGCCATTAATTTTGTGCCCAGAAAGAGTCATTAGATCCGCTCCTAACTCCTGTGGGCGCAGAGAAAGCTTGCCAGCAGCTTGAACAGCGTCAACGTGAAGCGGGACACCACAAGCTCGCGCAATTTGTCCTATCTCTGCAATGGGTTGTATCGCACCCACTTCATTGTTGGCCAACATAACCGATATCAAGACAGTATCTTTTCTTAACGCCTGACGGAGACTATCGGGGTCCACTTGCCCCATGGCATTCACGGGAAGATATGTAACAGCTACTCCATGGCTTTCTAAATATCTCGCACATTCAAGTACGGAGGGGTGTTCTATGGAGGAAACTATGATGTGTGGATTTCTCTTCTCTGAGGCCCTGATTAAGCCGTAGATGGCAAGATTATTGGACTCGGTTCCTCCCGAGGTGAACCTAATCTCGGTAGGTCTAACTCCCAAAACTTGGGCTACTGTGGCCCTGGCCTTTTCTACCGCCTTCCTCGCGTCTTGCCCTGGGCTATGGATACTTGAGGGGTTGGCAAAGTGCAGCGAGAAAAATGGCTGCATTGCTGCGAAGACTTCCTCCCTCAATGGAGTTGTAGCACTATGGTCTAAATATATTCCTTGCATGAGAACACAAACCTGAACTTCTCAGTAAATACCACAGTGTAGTATATATGTCAATGGTTTTCAATTTGTTTTGACCTCTGATAGCAAATAATTCTCCCTAGCTGGTTCTTGTAACAACTTATAGGAAAGAGCGTTACACGTTTGAATATATATCACAATGTGGTATACTATTCAAAAAGTAGATAGAAGGTAGCGAGAATGAAAGGTCAATGTAGTGAGACAGTGCCAGTTAAGGCAGTCGGGCTCCTGTCAGGCGGCCTTGACAGTACTTTGGCTGCCAGGTTAATGCTGGACCAGGGTATTCAGGTCTATGCTATCAACTTTACATCTCCCTTCTGCACTTGTACTCCAAAGGGAGCGGGATGTGCCTCTGTAATCACTGCGCTCAGGCAGTTGGGAGGCATACCTCTCAGACGCGTTTTTTTGGGGGACGAATATCTGGAGATTGTTCGCAGTCCCAAGCACGGCCATGGCTCCGGCATTAATCCTTGCATAGACTGTCGTATCCTCAAGCTGAAGAAAGCGGCTGCCTATATGAAAGAAATAGGCGCTTCTTTTATTTTCACCGGTGAGGTGCTAGGTCAGAGGCCAATGAGCCAATATCGAGCGGCGCTCCATATTATTGACCGGGAGTCCGGTCTGGAGGGATATGTCCTTCGGCCCCTCTCCGCATCACATTTGGAACCAACGGTTCCTGAACAAAAAGGCTGGGTTGATCGGAAGCGTCTCCTAGGAATAAAGGGTCGTTCGCGAAAGATCCAAATGACTCTTGCCGCTGAGAAGGGCATTAAGGATTATCCATGCCCTGGGGGAGGCTGCCTCCTTACAGACAGAAATTTTGCCCACCGTATGAGGGAC
>JAFDIC010000417.1 GCA_019308525.1 Deltaproteobacteria bacterium | reverse complement strand
GCCTCTCATGATGATTGTAGGTTCCGGCAGGGATATCACGCATGGTGAAGTACGGGTATTTCTTGTAGAAGCCTGGGTCCGCCACCGGGATCATCCTGATTTTGAAGCTGGTGGTCAGATCCAAAAGGGCGGCGCTTCTGAGGGGATGGGTGATGATGAAGGCGTCCAGGGTGCCGTCCTTGAGGGCGGCCACCATCTCGGTGTTTCCCATGAACTCCGGGCGGATGTCTTTGTAGGTGAGCCCGTAGTATTCGAGGATCCTCTTGGCCACCCTTTCGCCCCCGCTGCCTGGGGCTCCCACGCCAATGCGTCTGCCCCTGAAGTCTTTGACCTCGTTGATGGCGCTTTGGGCTGCCGTGAAGATCTGGGCCCAGGAAAGGAGTGTGCCGAACAACGACTCGAGTGAGGTGAGGGCGCGGCCTTGATATTCGCCCTGGCCATGATAGGCCAAATAGGCCACTTCCTGTTGGCTAATGGCCCATTCCACGGCGCCGGTGGAAAGGTTTCGGAGGTTTTCCAAAGAAGCGCTGCTGGCCTCGGCCGAGGCCTTGAAACCGGGGACGTGGCGATTGATGGTCTCGGCCATGGCAACACCCATGGGGTAGAGGGCGCCGGCCGTGCCTGCGGTCCCGATGCTGATGCGTCTGTCCGCCGCGAAGGCGAAAAAAGAGATCAGCGCGATGAACATGATGGCCAATGGAATGATGAATCTTTTCATGGCTCTCCTCCTTGATCTGGTATGACCCCAGGCGGGATCGGACACTTATCGTCTTGACCTTGGACCTGCTGATCTGGGTGGCCCTCCGGGTCATGGCCCCGCATGGTGGAAAGCGCGGTAGCCACCTCCTGAACCTGAGGAAGGTACTCGTTCAGAAGCCTTTCCCGGTCGCAAAGCTGGCTGAAAACCGGCATGTTGATGGCCGCCTCCACTTTCCCTCTGTTTCCGAATACGGGGACCCCCACCGAGATGAGCCCCGGTACCAGCTCCTGATCGCACAGGGCATATCCCTGCCTCCGGACCTGTTGGAGACGATCCAAGAGACGCTGCCCCCCTGGGCCGATCTCTTGAGCGCTCTCAGGTTTTCTGGCGAGCCTGGCGATGAGATCCTCCAGTTGCCGTCGTTCGAGGAAGGCCAGGATGGCCTGGCCGATGGCGGTATTGTGTGCGCCGAGGCGGCTTCCTACGGTAAGGTCAATGCCCAGGATGCGGCGGCGCTTACGTCGGATAAGATAGACCACCTCGGTCCCGTCCAGTACGCCGAGGTTGACGTTCTGGTCGGTTTTGGAGGACAATTCTATCAGGTAGGGTTCGGCCAGCTCCACCAGGTCCAGGGAGGAGAGGGCGGAAAACCCAAGCGACATGACCCGGGGGCCCAGGCGAAGAATCCCCGAGGAAGGAAAATAGTGAAGGTAACCTTGGCCCACAAGCGTCTGCACTATCCGGTAGGCAGTGGCCTTGGGAAAACCCGTGAGTCGCACCACTTCCGGCAGTTTGAGCCCTGAGGGGCGATGCGAGAACGCGGCCAGCACCTCCGGGCCCTTGATCAACGATGCGATGGGCTTGATTGACATCTTGTCTCATTATGCGAAACAGGAGTTCTCTTAAAGAGACATGCCATGCGGGCATCCGCCTGTCAAGGGAAAAGATCAGGCCAAGATCCGGGAGTGATCCACCTTTTGCCCACTAACCCAGGGCCTCTGGTCGTCATGATGACCCTCAGTGAATCGTGTTTGATAGGGAACAGATGCGGAAACGGGAGGGAAGATTAGGGGTGGCGAGGTCTCAGCCATGAGCACCGTATTTCAGTTCTCGTCCAGCGCATCGTTGGAAATGCTCACCGGCAAAAGGGCTTCCGATATTCAAGGTCTGCTCCATCTCATCAAGACGTGCTCCAAATCCTCCATTTTCTACCACACGTTCTCTGCTTTCATGAAGATGCGGGAAATTCAACTTCCCTACAACAGTGATTTTGCCAGTTGGGTCTACCGAAGCCTCAATGAGAAACCGCTGGCCGAGAAACTGATGGCCATTGATCTTTCAGAATACAGCACCGTGGAGAAGCTCCGAAACCGTTTGATCGAACTCATCGAAGATTATGTTCAAAAAAACCCGACCTGTTGCGAAAAGAAGGGTGATGAACCCTTCTATCTTTATGATGTGATGCGGGTTGTATATCTTACCGACAAATTCGCCTATGACTTGGCATCCTTTCGCGATACCTTGGAAAGGATCAGCATATATTCCCTCTATTATCACTTCATTGAATCGCGGCTCCATACTCAGCTAGAATCGGATGATTTCTCCTCGTGGATCGAAGAAAGTCTAGGACTGTCGGATCTGGCACGGAAAATCAGGAAAATTGATATCAGTGTTTACAATTTGGAAGGACTGAGAGGGCGTATCATCCAACTGATCGATGAATATTTGGAGATGGGCTTGCTGGATTCCGTATCAAGTACGGAATGACAAATTTGAAAATTCAAAGGTCTCGCAACATGTAAGGGATGGATGATGACGACACCCACCCTTTACGATTATTGTGAGGTGGTTGGCCCCGATATCATCGAAGAGCTGGCCATTTTGGCCTCCCATGTGGGCAACCGATCCATCAAGATGGTCAACTCCACGGCAGTGGGAGGGGGAGTGGCTGAAATGCTTCGCCGGCTTGTCCCCCTGCTCAATGAAATGGGCCTGGAGGTGACCTGGGACGTCATTGAGGGAGACGAGAGATTTTTCGAGGTGACCAAGAGATTTCACAATGCGCTGCAGGGTCGGGAAGATCATTTCAGGGAGGAGGACTTTGACATTTACCTTTCTTGTAATAAGAAGAACTCAGAGAGAATGGAGTTCGATGAAGATCTCATTGTGATTCACGACCCTCAGCCTGCCGCTTTGATACGCTGGAACCGAAATCGGAGAAACAAATGGGTATGGAGATGTCATATTGATCTTTCTTGTCCAAGTCCTCAGCTGTGGAATTTCCTCAAGCCATTTGTTGAGGAGTATGACGGGGCTATCTTTTCTTCGGCCATCTTTTCCCCGGAACTCGCCATCCCACAGTATAGATTCTATCCGGCCATTGACCCTCTGGACGACAAAAACAGGGATCTTGAGACATCCTATGTGGACAGCGTGTTCGAGAAATACGGGATTCCAAGGGACAAGCCGATCGTGACCCAGATTTCGAGATATGATCCGTGGAAGGACCCGGTGGGGGTGGTAAGGGCCTTTAAGATGGCGAGAAAATACGTCGACTGTCGCCTGCTCCTGGTAGGCGACAGGGCAGCGGATGACCCTGAATCCGACAAGGTCCTGGAGGAGGTAAGGGCGGAAGCCGGCAATGATCCCGATATCCATATCCTTCTCTTCAGCCCTTCCATTGCTAGCGAGATCAATGACTTTCA
>JAFDIC010000416.1 GCA_019308525.1 Deltaproteobacteria bacterium | reverse complement strand
GAATCTTACATAGGTTCCGCGCAATCACGTGATAATTACATCCTCTTCTTCCACGAATGTTCGGCCCAACCCGTCAAACCGAACATTCTTAATGCACTTGTCACAGATAAAGTAGAAACGAACGCTGTCTTCAACGTGATCTATGGCCTCGTCAATGCGATTCTTCATGCCCATGAACTGCCTGGGGGAGAGATTGCATTCAAATACGCTCTTCAGGACCCTTTCGCCATAGTCTTTCATGATCTTGCCAACACGGACCAATCTTTGCGGCTCGTGAATATCGTAACTGACCACTATGTTATCCCTTCTGCGTGACACTTATATCACCTCGAATCCCTGGTCTTCTCTTACTTCACCCCAGCCGGATATCACCACCCTGCCCACGCACTGCTTGCACAAGGGGTAGTAACGGACCCGGTCCTGTTTCTTGTCAATGAGCTTTTCAAGCCCCTTTTTCATGCTCTTGAATTGCTCTTCTTTCAGGTCACACTCAAATACGCTCAGTTGCACCCTGGTCCCGTAGTCCTTCAGGAACTTTGACACCCTGTTCCTTGTCTTATCTTCCACGATATCATAGCTTACAAGGATATACACGGTCATTCACCTCGGCGTGACGGGCTGGTATCTATCTTCTTCTCCCCTGACGACCCTTGCCAGGTGCCTGGCCTGCTCCCTTATGCAGTCGCGGTATGTAAGTTGCTGGCCGCTGATTTCATGCATTATCTTCTGGCCCATTTTCCGCTCAAACTGTATGATGAACTTTCTGAAACCACTGTCCGTCAGCTTCACAGGCAGTCCCTCGCCTGTGTCTTCCCCGGAATTGGGATCCGACACCTCGTCATCGCCGGTGTCATCAAGATTCTCACCCACGTCCGATGCCTGCGCAAAATCATCCAGGGTCAGGGCCTTGAGGTTAAAGACGCCGAGAACCAGGGTATCAACGATAACGGGTCTCCATTCCTCCATGAGATCAAGGGCAAGGGAGGGTCTTCCGTATTCCACCGCGTGCAATGTCCCCAGGTAAGGGTCGAAGCCTACCAGGCTGACAGCGCCCATCACGGTGTTCAGCAACAGGGTGTACCCAAGGCTCAGGAGTGCATTGACCGGGTCTGTGGGTGGCCTTCGCACCCTTTTGTTGAAACTGATACCCTGGTCGATAAAGCCCCTGGAAAACCCCTCGAAATACAGGGCCGAGGCCTTGCCTTCCAGGCCCCTGAGGATATCAAGGTCAGATGCATCAGGGACTTTGCCAAGGAGATTCTTTACCTGGATGATATGGTCTTCCAGGCTCAACCCTTCCCTGGAGCGGTTCAGCCGCATGAGCACCGTTCTCATGTTGGCTATCTTGCCGTTGACTATGGCCCTGGCCATGTCCAGGCAAAAGGTGTTGTTTCTGAACTTATCAAACTGCTCACAGCGCAGCGTGATATTCTTACTCAAAGGAGGCTGGAGCCTGCCCTTGTACTTCCCGTTTCTGCTCATGAAGATGGTGTCAATCCCTTCACTCAGCAGCCTTTGAAGGGCAGGGGGCGTTATGGATACGTTTCCGAAGAGAACGAGCTGGTCGAGCTTGTAGATATGGAGGGTATGGAGGATGTCACGCTTTCTCTGAATGATAAAACGTTCCCCTTCCAGCCTGATGAAGGTATTCTGTTCCAAAACATAGGCTACTGCCATCAGGAATACTCCAGCCTCCAGGCGGTCTGCCCGTTGATAGACTCCCGCCGGATCTTCATGTCATTTACCTTGAACTCAGATATCCCCTTTGCAGAAAAATGCTTTTCCAGCAACTGCTCCAGTCTCGAGATGACCTTCTTTTCCTCATCAAGATGCCTGCGAAGCTGCACATACCTATGAGCAGCCTGTTTAAGCTTGAGGCGAGGCGGCACCCGGGATTCGGCGGATGCCGGAACCATGTGAGGCATTACGTGCATCAGTGGGGAAGGGTACCTTCCACCCCTGAGGTCAAAAACACACTGGCAGTTCACGGAGGAAGTAATCTCGGGCAACATGAGCCTTATCTTTAGACAGCTTATGGGATTCTTTTGAAGGCGCTCCCACTGACGTTTGACCTTGACGTAATCATAATCCGGCGTGGGTTCAAGTAGATGGTGGATGGCGTTTCCGGTTTCGTCAAGGAGCCCTATCGAATAGTAGAGCGCAACTTTCTCCTCCCGGCGCAATAGCCGGCCTGCCAGTGCCTTGTCCATTATCAGGGATATTACAGGGCACAGGGATTTAAGGCGCTCGATTTTGTCGGCGAATGCCAAAGCTTTGCCATCCCAGGGTTTGAAAGAGGTATCCTGGGAGCGAAGCCTTCTCGCTGCCTGTCTCAGGGGAAACCTGCGGATCTTTTTGAGGAACCCAAGCTGATTATCCCAGGGGCGCCCATCGTCCTCCAGGAAAAAGCACCGTCGAAGAGAGAGGCGGTTGACACCAAGGGGGAGAGGGATACACTGTTCCGACCATCCGATGCCGGTCGGTTTCGTTGGCAGAAGCATTTCCACTCTGTATTGGGTTTCAGGCTGGGGGGCTATCTTGATAAATGACTTCAGAAATTCCCTTGCACGGAGAAAATGCTCGTAGTCCTCGAAAAAGAACCAGAGCCTGGCCCCCAGGGACCCATATTCTTCAGCGTAGGCGGGTATTCCGAGGGACTTGGCGAAGATTGCAAGCTTGACAACATAGCTCTTTATCTTTTCGCCCAGCAGAACGAGGTAACTCTGCTGCCCGGCGTAAGTTTCCCTAACCCTGTTCGGAATCCGTGCGAAGAGGCCCGTGTAACGAACCATGTTGTCGGAACGAAGGGGGTAAGCAGCCAGCGTGATCTTTCCCAAGAAGTGATCTTTCACCATGTCATGGCCAAGCGGGGTTTCATGAAAAACATACCTGGAAGTTCCAGTGTCCGGGTCGACTTCCTGGATGGAAAATCCAATCTCACGGCCTGAGAAGAGGTCCAGGAAGATATCAACCTGGTTCCTGCTGACAGAGGGAGGAAAGTACCTTTCGGGGAGTACCGGGGCCTTCTCTTTGCCGGGAAGGACGGCCTGTGCCTGCCCCTTGAGGCCCATGGCTTCATAGTTTTCATGCAAGAGCTTTCGAGCAGCACCGTCTCCACTATCCGCCCTGAGGACCTTGCGAAGATAATGGTTGGATCGCTCAAAATGCCCCACTTCATTGAGAAGCTTTGCCAGGAGGTAAAGGCAGTCCCTGTTCCCGGGCTCCAGGTTGAGGCCGCGCTCGTAGAACTCCATTGCCTGCCTTGCCATTCCCAGCTCTTCGCTGAGCATTCCCCATTCAGCGAGTAACATGGGGTCAGCAGGCGGGTGTTTCCGCTGGGAAAGCACAACCTGCTGTGCCCTGTATTCATCCCCTTCGTCAGAATAGCGACGGGCAAGCTCCAGGGGATTGTATGGCATCTTCTTCTTTTTCATCTCCGATTA
>JAFDIC010000415.1 GCA_019308525.1 Deltaproteobacteria bacterium | reverse complement strand
GATGACCCTGGCCAGGCCCAGACCCATTGCCGCATCCGTGTCCGGCTTCAGGGCAATCCATTCATCCGCCTTTGCAGCAGTGGCGCAAAAGTCAGGATCAAAGACCACCAGCTTTCCGTTGTCCTTGGCCTTGATCAGGTTGTGGGCGTCGGGGAGGCGGGTTTGGATGATGTTGGAACCAAATACCATTGTGTATCGGGCATTGGGCCATTCCAGGGATTCCAGCTCCTCGGTCTGCACCCCGAAGGTCATGGGCCAGAACATGGGCAGGTCCCCATTTTGGTCATAGCCGTGGTGAATCGTCCAGTGGGCAAGTCCCGCCAGCCTGACGAAGGCCCCCTTGTGCACGTAGCCTGTCCCAGGCACCTGGATGGTCAGGGCCACGGCCTCCGGCCCGTATTTTTCCATGATGGCCTTCAATTTCCTGGCGGTATAGTCCAGGGCCTCCGGCCAGCTGGCCCTCTTGAATAGGCCGCTGCCCCGCTCGCCGGTTCGGATCAGAGGGTACTTGACCCGGTCCTTGCCGTAGACAAGGTTCATCATGGAAAGGCCGCGCAAACACCCCCGGGGGTTGTAACCTTGTTCCGGATAGTCAGCGCTTTGAATCAGGGTTGAAATCCGGTCGTCACTCACATGCACATTGAAGCCGCATGCCCCGGTGCAGTTAGGAGAACAGGTGGACCGTACGACCTTGTCAACCCCCTCTGCCGAGGATGTCGCTTCCCCTGCGAAACGCAGAAATCGCATGTTCAGGGACCCCGCCGCTGCGGCTGCCAGGCCCATCTTGAGGAAGGAACGTCTTTTCAGCTCCATAAATCACTCCTTTTGGTCTCAACGAAAATCACTGTGTAATCCTGCGGTATCATCTCAAGGGCATGCCACAAACCCGGTTGTGCCGGGAGGTAAAATACCATAATCTGACTGCTGACCCGGCAGAAGCAACCTTGTTCACTGCCCAAGTGCCACATTGTATTACTTCTGTCAAATGAAAAATAATTTGACTTAAGTCAAGAAACGCATTTATTTTCACCCTCCGTGTGGCGGACAAGAATGTCTTAGGGCTCGGATCTTAGGGCTCGGGAGTCCCCTGGATACGTAGCTCATCCAAAGATGGGGATCCCACTTAGGGGTGTTAATCGCAACTGAAAGTTGCTCCTACAGGAGAAGTGGGATAGTAAAACTCCGGGTCCAAAGGGCCAGGTTTTGGTCTAAGCCCAGAGGGCATGATTTGTTGCTCTCGCGTTGGCAAAATCCGAAATCCGAATCTCGAAATTCGAAACAAAATCAAATATCAAATGTCCCAATGACAAAAACAAAGTCATAATCGCTACGCCTATTGTCTGGATCATCTGAATTTTGGCCATTAAGTATTGTTTCGGATTTCGGATTTCGTGCTTCGGATTTAGAGCCTTTTCATTTCTTTAGGCAGAGCCAATGATCTCTGACCTGGCCCCGAGGACCAGGTTTTCGTGTTAGAATGAATGACAGCCAGTAAGTGATGTTACAAAGACCGTGGCAGGACGACCGGCCAAAGGAGGAGATCGCAACCAGAGGTTGCTCCTACAGGGTGGAGGAGGGATCGCGACCATGGCCCCAATCCGAAAGAGAGCTTTTGTTGTTGACTTCCTGTTCGAAGAATGGCAATCCCTGATGACACTTGCACATACACGCGATTCAACCGGCAGTTCTGCTAACCATCTGCAAAGGAGGGAGACATGAAGAGAATGAACCCAGAAACCGTGGCTGAAAGACTGATTTCCCAAATAAGCAAGGGGGCGTTTTTGACGGTCAAGGCCGATAAAGATCTTAATACCATGACCATCGGGTGGGCAATGATCGGCATTGCCTGGAGGCGTCCCACATTGATGGTAATGGTCAGGAACTCCAGGTACACATTTGGGATCATAGAAAGGGCTTCTGATTTTACGGTATCTCTTCCAACGACCGATATGAAAGAGGCCATTGCCTTTTGCGGCACCAAGTCAGGGAGGGATGTGGACAAATACAAGGAATGCAAACTGGAGCTGGCAGAGGCCCAGAAGGTGACCTCCCCTATTATCAAGACGCCGGGCATTCACTTTGAGTGCAAAATCGGGTTCAAGGCCCCCATGGACCCCCAATTCCTTGATAGCGAATACGATAAGCTTTACCCTGCGAAGGACTACCACACCCTCTATTTCGGAGAGATCCTGGAATGCTATGAGATAGAATGAGGGGCAGGACTCGTTTCGAGAGGTTTTGGGAGCGGGCCCGGGGGAGGTAACAGGACTTAGCCGGAAATATGGTTCCATCGGTCAATAGTAAAATCGCGGCAAAATGCCGGTGTTACCAAAAACCGTGCGAAAGGGTTGAAGATCGCAACCAGAAATTGTTGATCGCAACTGAAAGTTGCTCCTACAGGAGAGGTGGGATCGCGATAGGAGCCTACTGATGCGAGATAGACAGGGAAGACGGCAACAGGGTTGCACGACTCCAAAACTTGATCTTCTCGGCGATCGCTATCTATTCAAAGGGAAGGCCTTGGCAAGGGCGGTCCTTATCTTGTTGGAATGGGGATTGGCCACCTTTTTGGCGACTAGGATGTCCAGGGGTCTTACAGGCTTGCCATAGTAGGCCCGATTCCAGTTGTAGTTTTCCTTGATGACCGCTCCATCCAGAGACATGCCCAAGAACACACCCATGTTTCTCGCATAGGATATATAATCCACGTTTAGGCTGGGGGCCGTGGCTCCCTGTAGGCCCTTTCCCACAGGCCCCATGGCAACGGATGCATCACCCCCCAGTTTGATCGTCGTTGAAAACAGGGATTCGATCCCCTTGCGCGTCATCACGAGCATGATGACCTCGGACTTCTGCCCCCCGAACTGAAAGCCCACGCTCACCGAGCCCAAGTCATAGAAGGCAGGGCCTGCCCACTTGCCGGTATCCATGTCTCGAACAAATAGAACCCCCCTCCCGCCAGAGCCACCGAAGATCCAGGCGCCTTTGTACAGGTCCGGCACAATGTAAAGGCCAAGGGCCTTCTTTGCGTACTCCTTGAACATCCGCGTGTCCTCGTCACTCAGGAAGTTTTCGAGGGTCATCCGGGCCTTATCCACCAGGATCTGTTGCTTGAGAGGCTCCTGGGTCGTCACTGACCCGGTCCCGGCGCAGGACACGAGGGTGAGACAAAGCATGAGGACTGGGATTCCCGTTAGCGCTCTTTTCATCATCTCCTCCATCCAGGTTTTCGTCTATATCATAGCCCATACGGACAAGTTGTGTCGAGTCGCGGCCCCTTGCCCCATCGCCCCCTGGCGTAAGGAAAGGCCGCGGAGGCGCAATAACTACATATTGTGTATTTGAAGTATTATAGACCTCATATATATGGGTTTCAACACAATTCTCGTTTTTTCCATTGCCTCGGCCTATTGCAAGAATCGAGGCGTCGGATCATAACGGATCGCAACCAGAGGTTGCTC
>JAFDIC010000414.1 GCA_019308525.1 Deltaproteobacteria bacterium | reverse complement strand
CCACAAGGTCGGTGCCCGTCCCAAAACCCACATGCAAGACCTCAGGCCTCAAGCTGGATCACGGTTTATTTTCTATTTTCCACTTGTAGTAATTCCATGTTCGAACATGGCCCTTTCCCTTGACCATCTGTTGCATCATCTTTCCCAGTTCATTTTCAGGGTACCAGTGGGGTTCTCCCAGGAGCAGGGCCTGGTACTGGTAGCGCGCGCTTTTTTCAGCCCATAGGGCAAAGACGCATGTCTCCTCGATGCTGCTTCCAACAACGATATTTCCGTGGGATTTAAGGACACAGATTTTCTTCTCGCCCAACCTTTCGGCCACTTCGTAACCCAGGTCGAAACTATCCACAAGACCGTACTTTTCAAACACGGGCGCTTCTTTGCCTATCACACAGGCACCCTGGTTTTCAACGGTGCGTAACGGGACACCCGCTATGCTCAAAGTGACGACCATCGGTGAGTGGGTATGGGCTATGGACATCACATCCGGCCTTTTTTGGTACACGGCCAGATGAAGCGGACTTTCAGAGGCGGGTTCCAGGTCCCCCTCAAGCTTGTTGCCCTCAAGGTCAAGAAGTATGATATCTTCTTCTCTTGCCTGGCCGGGACTGACCTTGCCGTTGATGTAAATCCCATCCTTTTCAGGACATCTCACGCTGAAGTGCCCCAGCTCATCCATTACTCCTTCACTGTCCAAAATGCGGCATGCCGTAACCAGTCTTTTTTTCAGCTCCGATACATCATCCATGTTTCCCCCTCCTCACGTCTCTATTCCCATTTCCCGCAACAGGGCATCCGGTGGATTGCCGGTAGAGAGATCATATCCAAGGGCCCTGTAATAGTCTTCCTTCAATTCCTTCAAGGGCACGACTGCACCCTTGGTAGGTCCGTCGGGTTTAGGCTCTTTCAATAGCCTCTCCGGCAAGGTATCATCCTTTTCCGTGATTCCTTCCCTCATGTTGAAGACCCTTTCCTGGCACATGATCCTCAAGCCTACCTCTTCCATGGCCTCAAGGGTCCAATGGGAGCCGAACAGGGCAGTCAGGACCTCTGCCACCATCTCTTCCTTGTACAGGGGAGTAAAAGTGCACACGATCATCGAGTCTCGAACAATACGGCTGATTGCCGCTTTCTTGACATACTCCCCCTTTCCCTTGAGGTCGAGGCGCGTATTGTCGAAGATTTCCATCCGAGCCGGCAGGCCATAACCATGGTGACAGCCCCCACGGTTGTCTATGGCAAATTGAAGCGCCTGCCCATTGAGGCCCCTGCATTCATATCCCCCAAGCTCCATGCCTTTCACCTGCATGGCAAAGGCCTCGGATCCCTTGATCTCCGAAGAAAGACGGCTCGTTCCCATGGCCAGGCGCTTTCCGAACCCCTCTTCCTTTACGAGTTTTTTCAGGGCAGCCATCATGGCTTCATCGTTGCCAAAGCGAAGTTCGATACCGTCCGTATCCCCTAAACTGATTAGCCCCTTTTCAAAGCATTCCATGGCAAACCCGATGGTAATGCCTGCTGTCATGGTATCCACGCCGGCCTCATCGCATATCTGGCTGGCTGCCACGATAGGCTCCATCTTGTCAACCCCGCATGTGGATCCAAAGGCATAGATGGTCTCCCATTCAAAATCACTGCGGGCACCCCTGTACGGGCCCTCTTTGACCTCCACCTCCCTGCATCCGGGCGTGGGACAGTAGGGACCGCATGCCCTGCCGGTCTCAGGCCAGCCCATGGGCGTCGTTGACTTGTCAATCCCCCTCCAACCTTCAAACTGTCCTCCCTGCCAGTTTTTGGTTGGAAGGATTCCGAGCTCGTTCATCTTTTCAAGATCGGATGCAGTCTCATAGGCACGCCACCAGTCTGCCCACCCTTTGAGGTCTGTCTTGAGGATTCGTGCCATTCGTTTTCTCAAGGAAGAAAACGCATCAGGATCAGCCGCATTGACTTCTCCGTCACCGGCTACCACCAGCCCCTTGAGGTTCTTGGAGCCCATGACAGCCCCTGCACCTCCTCGACCGAAACAACGGTAAAGTGCACCGTCGGTAAAGATTGCTGCTGATAGTAGTTTTTGCTCTCCTGCCGGGCCGATACCAACCGTGGCTGCCTTTTTGGGATCAGCCCCCTTGAGCATGTCCCTTTGGGCCGCCGCAGTTTCGGCACCCCAGATATCAGATGCATCTTCAAAGGACACACTCCTATTATGTATTTGAATGTAAGCAGGGGAATCGGAAACTCCCTTGATGACTATTGCCCAATAGCCAGCCCTTCGCATTTGCTCAGCAAGGATACCGCTGGATATGGAATACAGGTAGATGCCCGTAAGGGGTGATTTGGTGTTTACATTGGCCTTGGGGCTGTAAAACAAACCCGTCCCGCTTGCCGGACCGGCCGTAAAAATCAGGCAATTCTCTTCACCAAGGGGTTCTATCCCCGCCCTCACGTGCCTGTAAAGGAGATACGACCCAAGCCCGCGACCGCCAATGTATTTCTTGATGATTTCCCCGGGGATCTCTTCTTCCTCAAAGGTCCTGTTTGAAAGGTCAATTAGCAATGATATGTATTCCATGAACCTTCTCCTCTTTTTTGCCCTCGCGTTTCTGGAAATGTGTTTTGGCCAATCGTTTCATCTGAATTTTCACCTGTCATTCCTTGTCTTCAGAATCTGTTTTTCTCTGCCTAAAACCCTTCCTTATAGAAGGCCAGAACAGCACGAACAGAATGATAAGAAAAAATGTCCCTGAAATGGGGCGGGTTATGAAAGTCAAATAGGAATTATCTGCAAGGAGCAGGGCCTGGTAAAAGCTTTTCCTGATAGTTGGGGCAATATGGTTATCCAGGCCCCGGCTATCTATTCTCTTCTAATCAAGTAATCAAGGTTTAACCTTTCCGTGTTGAACCCTTTCCTGGTGTACCGGCGAAAATATGACAGACATGTTCGAATCATCCTGCATATGGCCCCCATATGTAATGTGTTTAGGGCAGCGAGTTAGTACGGCAAGATTCGGTTACAGCAGAATGAACAAGGAACTCGTTCTGCCCAAGGTTGCTACCAGATGGGGGGATGACACATTCATTTCCCACAGGAGAAGCTCTGCCGGGGCGGCCCCTTTGCCTTAAGGAGAATCTGAAGCTTGCGATCCCTGATGTGGGCGCAACGCCGCCGGTGCAATCATTGTGGGCCAGGAAACCGACCGCATGCATTGACTGGCATCTGGCACGCTCTGAAACAAACTCCTCCTCCTATCAGTGATGGTTCAAGATCTTGTCAGGCGAATACCCCCAGTGAATGATTGGATAATAGAATCAATTATTGAATATTTAGCCCATTAATCAGAAAAAAACCTTCTTTTGTCAATGAAAATCCTCCAGGCAAGCAAGGAAAGTAAAGTATAGCTGGGTGCAAATGGTCCCGGTTGTCAATCCAGTACCTGTGTGCTATAAAAACTAAGGTGCGTTGAACCTCTTCACGGAGCAGGAAGGACGGGCTTGAAAA
>JAFDIC010000413.1 GCA_019308525.1 Deltaproteobacteria bacterium | reverse complement strand
CCATGCTTAATCAGGTCTGCTGTAAATTCAGTGATATGTGCCATCTTGGTGCCCTTGGCGTTCTCGAACTTGGTGCCTGTAATAGGTGATACAGGCTCTTCCAAAAAGTCAGGAGGACCGTTGAAAGTGTCCATGTATTGATTAATGACCCTCCACATGTGACCGCATTCGCCGCCGAGGATCCATTTCACTCCGAGCCTCTTTGCCTCGGCGTACATCTTGGCATTCAGCCTCTTTGCCATCTCGTGGGAGGTAAAGAACCCAAAATTCCCTCCCTCAGAGGCATACGTGCTCCAGGTAATATCCAGGCCCAGGTCCTGGAGGTAGTGAAACAGCATCAAGTAGCCCATACATGTATATGTCCCGGGGTCTGCAAAAACATCTCCTGATGGAGTTATGAACAGTATTTCTGCTCCCTTCCTGTTGAAGCTCGGCTCAAGTCGAACCCCGGTGATCTCTTCTATGTCGTCGACGAAGAAGTCTATCATGTCCTTGTATGCATGTGGCTGGATTCCCAGGTGATTCCCTGTCCTGTAACAATTCGCAACGGGAGCGGAAATCCAGTCCGTATTCAGGCCGAGGAGATTGAGCAGTTCCCTGCCTATCATTGTTATCTCGGCCGTATCAATCCCATAAGGGCAAAAGAGGGAACAACGCCGGCATTCCGTGCACTGGAAGAAGTAGGACCACCACTCCTTCAGGACCTTTATGTCCATTGACCTGGCGCCCGCAATCTCTCCAAAGAGCTTCCCCGCCGTGGTGAATTCCTTCCTGTATACGGACCTCAGGAGTTCCGCCCGCAAGACGGGCATGTTCTTTGGATCGCCGCCACCAATGAAGAAATGACACTTGTCAGCACATGCCCCACACCTCACGCAAATATCCATGAATACCTTCAGGGACCTGAACCTGTCCAAACGCTCCCTCAACCCTTCGAGGATTATCTCTTTCCAGTTTTCCGGCAATTTCCAGTCTTCCTCAAAGGGGGTCCATTCGCGGGGGTTGGGCATTCCCACTGCTTCCAGGTTCTGGGGCTTTGAGCCATAACAGGCTATCCCCTCCTTGATTTCCACGGGCGTATGCATCCAGCCGCGGTCTTTCAACGGGGGCCTATGACTTATTCTTGCCAGTTCTTCGGGTTTTGGTAACTCAGACATGATTACTCCTTTTCCTCTTGTCCTGATCCGTTATCCTTTGTTTCGGTCTCTTCAGGCATCTTTTCGACAGGCAGGCCCGCCTCTATCATCTTGTCCCTGAACTCTTCTTCGTACTCCTCGTAAGTATGAACCTTAACGGGATAGTCCCATGGGTTCACATGTCTCTTGAATCTGCTGTTGTTTGACAGGTTCCTGGTGGGACTGAGGAAGATGCCTGCCATGTGGACAAGCTTGCTGAAAGGAAAGTAAGCAAGCAGGACACTTACGAGGAATAGGTGGATGTAAAAAATTGTACCTATTCCCTCTGGAATGGTAGGACGAAATGTCACAAGTCCCAATGCAAGCTCTTTTACCTTTACCACTTCAACAGTCAGGATATCGACCTTGAACAGGTATTGCATGAACGCGCCGAAGTAGCGCATAAGAACACCGGTTGTTGCAATGGCCATGATCAGAAATAGGGGAAAGTAGTCGGCCGGCAGGGAGAGGTAGGCCACCTGGGCGCTTAGTATCCTCCTTAGGAACAGGAAAAGCAGTGCCGCCAACAACACAAACCCACTTATCATGATTCCCGGTACGGCAAAGCCTGCGAAAGGGGCAATCCCCAGCTCAAGGAAACCATCGAGGCTCTCAATGAGCTGAACAAAATAGGGTATGGGTTCGGTGAAAAACCTGAGGTGCCTCAGCACCACCACCAGAAAGGAGTAGTGGAAAGCCAGGGCCCCGATCCAGAGCCACTTTTCCCACTCGTACCCTATCCTTGGTCCTTCCCTGAACTCAAGTCTCGTGTGCCTGAACAGAGACCGGAACAGCAATACTTCAAAGGCCATCCGGACCACCACTCCCAGGGTGTTGGATGGATTGTCGAACCGGTTCTGCTTGATCCACGGGAAGCTCCATTGCTGCCCTGCGGTAGTGGGAATACGGAACGGCACCGGTGACTTCCCCCACCCGACAACCCTGGCTATGATACCGATAAAAAAACACCCCAGGGCCAGGTAGGGAATGACAATCCCAAACAAGAAATGCAAACCCAACGCCCCGACCCCTACCCAAGGGACCAACACCAGCACCAGCACGGCTATCAAGGAAATCACAATACCCAATAGAAAGTTCATTTATTGCTCCCTCATCTCGATTGATAAGATGTTGCCTTTGTCAAATCCCGGCGGGCTTGTCTCAGAACAAGACCTCTCCAGCCATAGATCCGCCTCTTTCCCTTCTCGACGATCCTGTTTCCTATACCAAATCCTTTCCCTTCAAGTCGGCCTTCAATTCGGGTAAATCAACAAGGAGCTTGGCCTTCCGGAGCAACCCTGATACCATGTTCCTCGATTCTCGCACCTTCATTTCATAGATCTTCTCCCGGCATTGGATAAAGATATCAAAGGCTATCAGGGCCAATTCATCCACCCTTGATTCAATAACCGCTATCTCGCGGGCAAGAGTCTCCTCTTGGAGTTCCTTTCTCAGCTCCTCCCGTATTATCTCCTTTACCATGAATATAAAAGATATGGCTTCGGAAGGACAAAAATCTTGGATGGCCCTTATCCGGATGATCCTGTCAATGACGGGAGTGATTCTTTCCCGGTCCACCTCCCGAAGGAGACCTTCATAAAGGTTGCCTATGTCTCGGGTAAGAGTGGTCCCCACCGGGTTGGCAAACCGGTCCTTTTGTTTCCTCAAAAAGCGCCTTGAATCTTCGGAATAAGTTTCAAATACACGGTCCAGCCATCGGTCCACGATGACGGATCTCTTCTCCGATAAGATCTTCTCCAGTTTCATATCCAAATAATGATGCTTCCGTAACGACCCTGATCTACCGGGTTTTGCTGCGTCTTTAGTCACTTACCGCCGATGTACGGCGGTGATTCCTGAAGATCTGCGGGCTCCCGCTAGCGGAATTTCGCAGGCTCAACTTGCATCTGGAGTCTTTCCGAAAGCATTGGTTAAGGTTTCTACGTGTTAGCAAATGATCGACTGAACCAAGAAGGATTTCTTAGCGAATAATTACAGATCCCTGTGTGGACCCTGAACCTTTTTCACCTAAGAATTCAACAGGATAACCCGGACAATGAGACAGTGCACCCAAAGGTTCCGACGCGATATAGATTTCGGTTGGATATAGACAAAATCCCTGGATATGTCAAGGGAAAATGTACATTTTTTCACAAGTGGGGCAAACTTGATTACTTATCTACAGTCACCACAGCCCCCCTCCCGATATTTCCTCATGATCACTCCAATACCCTGGTGAAATCTCCGAATGCACAAAGAATTGTGCATTGATGCCCTGGATTTTGTGCATTTGTATCTCTTCCCTTCTCAAAGGCCGTCTCTATGCTCCCTCCTAATTCCTTTTTTCGGCACCCATCATAGAATAGCCATCG
>JAFDIC010000412.1 GCA_019308525.1 Deltaproteobacteria bacterium | reverse complement strand
ACCGATGGGGGATACATCGTCGTGGGACACACAGACTCATACGGTGCTGGCAACGATGACTTTTGGCTTGTGAAGGTCGATCCCGATGGGAATCTAGAGTGGGATAAGACCTTCGGTGGGAATCTCGATGATATGGCACATTCTGTCCAGCAGACAACCGATGGGGGATACATCGCCGTGGGATACACGTATTCATACGGTGCTGGTCAGACAGATTTTTACATTATTAAATTAAACCCAGAACAAATAATAGATACCGCTCCTCCCTCTTTAATCGTGGACTTCAGTGCGTCCGATGGCGAAGATGGGCAATCGACTTTGACGTGGACGAATCCCAATGAACCGGCGGGGACAGTAGTGGTGGTCAGGAGAGACGATCATTATCCAAGCAATCACTCCGATGGGACAGTTGTTCATGAAACTCCCATGGAGCCGGGAGCTCATTGTCAGTACGTAGACGGGAATCTTACTAATGGCGTCACTTACTACTATGCCGTCTTCAGCCGTGATGCCGCCGGCAACTGGAACGATATGGTAGAACCAGGAAAGAATGCGGACACGGCAACCCCTGGCATTACGCAGATAAAAGCTGCTGATTTATTTGTCGTTCCTGGTAGCGTTCTGGTGAATCACCAAGATCTAATGAAAGATATTGCGATGAAAATTGGAAATCCACTAACAATGGCAAATCAAATCTGCGTCATAGCTACCGTGGGGAATGCCGGGCCTGATGATGTTTATGCCAACGTTGAAATTTATAATGACAAAAACGAAAAATTAATAAAAAGCGGCAGCTGTTTGCTCAAGAAAGGTACATACAAAGTTATATCCGTCACTATAGATTTACAAGAAAACTTAGATGAGTGGACCTCTTTTAAGGTGCAAATTAAATCTATAGAAGCTGAAGAGGTAGATAGTGCTGATAACGTAGTATTTTCACAGCCTATACAATACTATTTCCTAACTAAAAAAGAAGATGGTACAGATATTTTTGATATTCACAAAGATACATTTAAAGATGATAACCCAAGCACTCAAAAAGTCGCAGGGGAAATATATTCTGCCTTTAAAGAACTCTTTCAACAACAAGGATGTTCGCTTCCTAAGCATATTATCGATGCTGTTTTGGCTTATATAGGGGCTGCAATTGGTTTCAGAGGACTTTGCTTTGGGATGTCGTCTGCCGTTGGGTGCTATTGGTTCGATTCGTCGTTAAAACCCTATCCTGAGAAAGACGTGTGTGAGTATTCGATTACTGACCCACGTATCGCAGAAGAAATCGTAAAAGAGCATGCCGTTGGACTCATTGAGGTACTCTATTTGCTTTTCCCGACTTTCCTGCCGCGTCCCTTTATTGAAGTAGGATTACCACTGCTTGGGCATCCGTATGTTTTGTGTTTACACTCTTTAGGATCACATGCGGTTTTTCCTTATGCAGGCTTAACTGAAAAAAACAAAGGGTGGAAGTACTTTGTGTACGATCCTAGCAACCCACAAATAATTGAAAATGGACTTACAAGCTCTTACTCTCCAGAATCAGGGCTTTGTATAGAAAGTCTTATGCCCAAAAGACAGTTATATAAAGGAATGGAAGTTCCTGTATATACGAAAAATACGACAATTCCATGTGACTTCACTGTAGCTGTACCAAGGCTGTGGCCGGCTGCATGTACAACAGAAATATCAAGTTTAGTGGAAAGGATCTGTGAATTTTTTGCTTCTCGATTTGCCCAATTTTGGGAGTCAATTTACGATTTTTATGAATCGCATCTTAAAGATCGTATTATTGTGCAAATAGGTTCTCCTGTTGACGTTACCATTGTCGATAGATTTGGAAGGATTATTAACGCGAATATAAATGAAATTCCAAATGCCTCTTATGCCAAGTATCTCACAGTCAAATCGTTCTATTTGCCTATCAATAATGAATACTCTCTGACTGTGGAAGGACACGATGAGGGAGAAGTTTCTATCAATATATTTCTAATAAAAAATGATGAGTTCTTTGTTTATAGCTATGACTTCCGCGTTTCGCAGAATTCGACAGCCATTATAAATGATGTTATGAACCCTCTGGAGCTCCTGCTTGATCAAGACGGCGATGCCGCCGTTGATCAAACTTTAGCCCCTTACATCTTTAGTGAACCAATTCCTGCAATCGAATCAAAGATCTACATATCTCATGGCCCTAATCCTGTCCCACCCGAAGGCTGTATCTTCTGGCTCAACCTGCCGGATGATGCGGTGGAAGCCACCTTGAAGATCTTCGATGTCGATGGGGCGTTTTTGGTGAGTATCCCTATCGATCCGGATGCCGATCGATACCCGGAAACTGGACGGTGGACCCCCCAGGATAACCAGGGGAGACTGCTTGGGACAGGGCTTTACCTGTATCTAGTTGAGATCGTTCACGCCGATGGGACGGTAACTTACTCCCCAGTCCAGAAGATGGTGATCCAACGGTAAGGAGGCGTGGGATGGCTTGGAAGAGGGCGAGCGCAGTCTTGATCCTGATCGTCCTCCTTACTTCCCCCGCGATGGCGGAGAGCTACATCTCCACCGCCTCCATCTTCGAGCTCCCCCTCTCCGCCCGGGTAGCCGGGCTCGGGGGAGCGTTCATCGCCTTGGCCGATGATGAGGCTGCTACTTTCTACAACCCCGCTGGGCTTCCCCAGCTTTCGGAGCTCAAGCTCTCCTCTCACTTCACCCGCCCATTCGGCGCCTTCTCCTACGGCACGGTCGGGACCGCTGGGAGCGGCTGGGGCGGATATTTTCTCCTCCTCGACTCCGACACCATGGAGGAACGCGATCTTTATGGCAACCCCATCGGCACCTTCCACTATACCAGTACGGGTTTGGTCCTCGGCGTCGGACACGAGCTAAGCAGTGACTTTTCCTTGGGGCTCCAATTGAAGGTTTATGGACTTGCCCTCCCTATCCAGGGCTTTGGGATCTCCCTGAGCCCCTGCCTCATGTTCCGGGGAGACTCCCGCCGCTACGGGATCGTGTGGCGCAACCTCCTCAACTGGCCGATTCAGTACGCTGACGGCCATACCGAGCCTTGGATCACCGACGTGGCCGTGGGCATCGCTTGGAAGCTCGGGACCGAGACTTACTTAATAGACTTCACCGAAAACTTAATCACCCGGGGCGACGTCTCGTGTGTCCGCATGGGCTGTGAGTCAAGGCGGTTTTACCCCCTGGTATTGCGGGCGGGCACCAATCGGGAGGGCACCAGCCTCGGGTTTTCCGTCCACTGGAAGGACGCCAGACTCGACTTCGCCTACCTGGTCCACTATGCCTTGCCTGACACCTACGTTCTTTCCTTGAGCTACCAGGACCTTGGTTCCCTCGGCGCTGGGCTCAAGGAGCTGCTCTCGGGGTTGGGGCTCTGACGGCCTAGTGACAGGCCGATAACGAGGTCACTCGAGCATTCCACAGTTGTAGACACATGAAGACATCTCAGGAGGGAGGCTAATGTGTACACGGAGCAGGAAACAGGCTTCAGGCCCCTCGCCCGCACCAGTAGACAAGCTTATTTTTCACGCTCCTCAGGGGTTG
>JAFDIC010000411.1 GCA_019308525.1 Deltaproteobacteria bacterium | reverse complement strand
TCATAAGACATGGAGTAAAGGATGTTAGTCGAACCGTGCCTCTCCAGTTATTCGTACCAGCCGAAATCACTCACCGCCTGCATCATCGCCAGTATGTTTTCCACCGGTGCCCTGTATTTGCGAAGCCATGGTCAGGGTCACATCTTAAATATTAAATCTTGACAAACCCAGTCACTTTCCTGTACAGGATTTTTCATATCCAAAGGCACGATTTAGTGCTTCACTCTTTCACACACAAGTCAATGAAAAGGGGTTACACCTATTTGTCAACCTTACTTCGGCCTCCCTCTTTTTCGAGGGACAACCACCTGGTTCCACCTATTCCCTGTCGAAATAGGTGTGACCCCTTTTCCCAGGAGGTTGCTCCTAGAGGGAGGATGGATGGGGAATCGCATGCAGGAGCATGCTCCTACAGGGAGATGATGGAGGGGGAATCGCATGCAGGAGCATGCTCCTACAGTGGAGCGTGAGGAAGGGAATCGCATGCTGGAGCATGCTCCTATACGGGATTCTCAGAAAGTCAGGGTCGTCCTGGATTCAGCAACCTGCTCCACCTCATCCCTGTTGAACAACATGGGCTTGTACTGCCAGTTGACGAACAGGTTGAGCTGGTCACTGAAATGTTTTCCGACCTTTCCCTCAGCGTCTACAAAGCCGCTGGCCCCAAGGGGTGTGACATTGATTCCCATTGCCCCCTCTCTCGCCAGCTCAACAATGTGGTTTTCAGTCCCCCGTTCCATGAAAGGCATGGTCAGGGAAGGGCCTGCGGAAGATGGAATGCGCAGGAGAGTGGTAGGTCGAATCGGAACCTTTACCTTGATCGTCCTGTTCCCCCACTCTGCCATAGCCAGCCCCTTGAAATGTCCTTTCAGTTCGTTGATAGCTTGGGCCAGGCTATCAACCAGTACCCTGTCTCTTCCCTTGGGGGCAAAGTAATCCCTTGACAGGGGAAGCGCAGCGTCCTTGCCCTTCAGCGCTCTCATGAACAGAGGGTGGCCTGAGTAACGCTTTCTCTTGTTCCAGGAGAAGGGGCCGTACCCGGAGATAAGGGATTTGTAATACTTTCCGAACTCGTCTTCAAAGGTGTTCTTTATGACCTTCTCCCACCAGGCCTGAAAGATGACCAGGCCGGGAGAGTCGTAGAAGCCGTTTTCGTCCTGGTCTTCCCAGAGATTGTTCCACTGTAACAGAAGTCTTTTTGCTTCTGCCAGCTCAGGGTTTTCTCCTCCGACCCTGTCGATGGCATCAATCAGGTATTTCTTGAAGGAGAAGGCCCACAGGTTTCCGTCGTTGATTTGCCTTATCACCCATTTCATGTCATTTACAGTGATCTTTTCCCTCCTGTTCAAGAGGTGGTCGATCCACTGGGCCCTGTTTTCCTCCCCCCAGGCGGCTGAGCTTCCAAATCCTGAAGATATGTCCCCGTTCGGCCAGTTTGGAGATGGTTTGTTGTTCCAGTTGATTATGTAACCCTGGGCCGGGTTTGCAACAAAGGGATTATCGGCACGAGGGACAAATCCTATCCATTCATATTCGCCCGTACCCGGGGTGGGGAGCCTCGGATCGACTCCCGCAGGCCGAATGGGGTTCTTGCCCTGGTGAAAGTAGGCGATGTTGCCCGAGCTGTCCGCATAGAACTGGTTTATGGTCAAGGTCCCTATCTGGGCTGCCTTCCTGAATTCATCCACCGTCTTCGCCCTCATGACCTCGAAAAAGGAGACCAAACCCAGGAGGTAATCCTCGCGGCAGGAGAGCCTCTTTGAATAGGCTACCTGATCACCCCGGGCAAACACCGGGCCATGGACGGTCCTGTAAAGGGTGACCTTCACATCCTGGCCACCTTTAACCTTGATTATTTCTTCCCTCTTCTCCATGTCCCGCCATTCACCCTTGTACCAGTATTGATACTTGTTGGCGGGGTTCAGCTTTTCTTCGTAGTGATCCACGATATTGTTGAGCCCCGCTGTGCTCGAGAACGCGGTGGTGGCCGTGTGACCAAACATGATGAAGGGATAACCCACCAGGGTCGAGCCCACCACGTCCAGGCCTCCCCCGTGAAGGCCCACTTCGTGCAGGGCGGAAGGGGCCTGAAACCCAAACTGGGGACCACCCATCAAGATCGGATTCCCGGTGGCGCTCTTTTCCCCGTCCACGACAACACAATAGCTGAATCCACCGGAACCAATGTCTCCCAGGACCTCCTGCCTGAACAAGGAAACCTGTTTGCTTTCCTCCGTGAGGGCGGTTACATAAACAGCAAGGTTTCTTGATGCCCTGTTCCTTTCTGAAAACAGGGATGCGCCCTTTCCCGAAATAGTGGTATAGGCCCCAGGGTCATTCACCCAGGCCCAATCAGAGAATATCTCCTTGCCGGTTTGTTCGCCGTGTAGGTTGATAAATTCTTTCAATACGCCAAGATTTTTTTGCTCCCTGCTGATATCCATGAATATGCCCATTACCGAGAGAAACACGGCCGAGATATCCGTGCCCGTCCATCTTGTCGGGGTGAACCCATGCTGGATGAATTCCCTGGGGAGCAGGCGTTGCCGGTTTTTCATCGCCTCTTCTATGTAACGGTTTATTCCCTCTGCCATTGCTTTTATGGCTACGATATGGTCTGGTTCGAGCAGGGTGTACATCTGCCTGTTGATTTCTTCCCTCGTAAGGTTGTTCGTCCTCATCGCGGTGTCAAATTTCACGAACTTTTCACCGTAGATTTCAGCTATCCTGCCGTAATAACTCCTCCTCAATATCTCCAGTTGGAACAGCCGATCCTGGGCCAAGGCATATCCATAGCCGTAGAAAACTTCATCAAGGGAATGGCCGTAGATGTGGGGGATCCCATAGTTGTCACGGATGATAGTTACCTTTTTTGCCTGCGAAACAAGGGGAAAGCAGGCTACCACCAAAGCCATCAACACCGTGAAGAAAAGCCTTTTCATTTTCTCCTCCTCCTCCTGTGTTGTTAAGGTTAGCGATTACAGGTTCTTGAAACTAGAGGGTTTTATGGAAAAGATAGGTCCTGTCCACTAGATCATTGCCCGGATACTTTGGAGATAATACAAGCTGAGTCGCTGAGAATGAGCTCTTGATCAAGCTTCGGGCCCCCTGGAACTACGCAGATTCCGGAGAAACAACACGGTCCTTTCCGCTTGCAGACGAGCGGGAGTTTTCCGATTCTTTCTACCAAATCAGCGAAAAGACCTCAAGAAAAAACAGGAGCAAGGCATTCCTTGGTATTGTGCGCCGGCAGGGTCGGCCCACCCCTTACTGGGCTTCCGATGACATGGTCAGGTTCATCCAGGTCTTGGAGTTGGGCAACCCCGGTGCCGCGTGAAAAGGGTAGGGGATCGCATGCAGGAGCATGCTCCTACAGGGGAAGGATAGGGAGGTAAGGAATCGCATGCAGGAGCATGCTCCTACAGGGGAGGAGGGAGGAAAAGGAATCGCAACCAGAGGTTGCTCCTACACAGAGGAGGGACGGGGATTGCAAGCGGAGGTTGGTCCCTGTGCTGTAAGAGCAGGTTTTACCTGCGATTTTGGTCGTAATATCTCTGGCGGGAA
>JAFDIC010000410.1 GCA_019308525.1 Deltaproteobacteria bacterium | reverse complement strand
TCCACTATGTTTTTTCAGACTCCAGGCCCTCGATTATGGCTGCTGCAAGCAGGGGGAACATGATTTCGTGGTGTCCCAGGAGCATATATCCTTCTCCACCCCCCAGAGTAGGGCGCTCAAGCACATTGGTGATAGGACGATATTGACGGGCAAAGTCCATATTCACGGTAGTGAACATCCTTACCTTATGCCCCAGGTTTCTCACAAGGGTAAGCGCCTTCAGAAACACCTCCGGCAGGATTACCGCCGAGCCGAGGTTTATGTAAACCCCCCCTTCAAGCCGGGCCACGAGCCCGGCAAAGACGCGGAAGTCCAGGTGGGAGGCCTTTCCGATGGAGGCGCCGTCAACCGAAGGGTGCATGTGGATTATGTCTGTTCCCAGGGCCACGTGCACGGTCACCGGAATCTCTCTCCTGTAGGCCGCGGCCAGTAAGCTAAGATGATTGTAAGGAAAGTTTTCTTTCACAAGCATGTCCCCCACTGCGGCGCCTATTCCCCTGTTCCCGCGCGCACCCCGGGTGATGGCTTGATTCAACAGCCTGCCCGTCTCTTCGGCCATCCCAAACTTCCCGTCTTGGATCTGCTCTGCTACGTCTTCAGAAGTGTGTCCCACCATTGCCAATTCCGCGTCATGGATTATGCCTGCGCCGTTCATGGCAATGGCGTTGATAATCCCTCTTTCCATAAGGTCGATTATCAGCGGGTTCAATCCAACTTTTATCGGATGTGCCCCCATTCCCAGGATAACCACTCTGCCTGTCCTTGTTGCCTCTACTATCCTGTGCACAACACGTTTGAAGTCCCTAGCCGCGAGGATTCCAGGGAGAGAGTCGAGCCATTCCTGCAAAGGGCCCCCCTGCGCCCAGGGCCTCCCCATGTCGTCAATACTGACCTTGCTTTCCCTCTCCTTCAAAGGGTAGGACCTGACGTTTTCCAAGGATATGGGTTTTGAGTCTTTCATTTGCAATACAATTCTCGATGGCTTCGCAAGAAGTCCAATTTCCTTTCTACAGGCTCATGGCCCTTCGGCCGCGCTCAGCACAGGCCGGGATCATTCCTGCGGGGCGGCCTGTTGAAAAAGGATGTAATCCACCAATTCGCAGATGATATGGCCCGCCAGGATATGGGCTTCCTGGATCCTGGGCGTAGCACCGCTTTTCACTATCATGGCGATGTCAGCTGTTCTGGCCACTTCTCCACCACTGCCGCCTGTCAATGCCCCGGTATAGATATCCAGATTCTTTGCGGCCTTTATGGCCTCGATAACGTTCTTTGAATTACCGCTGGTGCTTATGGCTAACAGAACATCGCCTTCCACGCCGATGGCTTTCACCTGTTTTGCAAATACCTCTTCAAAAGAGTAATCATTCCCTATGCTCGTTATCACGGAAGTGTCGGTCGTCAACGCGATAGCAGGAAGGGGAGGGCGCTCCAGGACAAACCTGTTCACAAACTCCGCAGCGATATGCTGTGCGTCCGCTGCGCTGCCTCCGTTTCCGCAGAGCATGAACTTCCGGTCATTGGTCAGCGCAGAGGCGATCCTTTGAGAAAACATTATCAGCTTGGAGGTGTTTTCACGAACAAAAACCTCTTTGGCCTCCAGACTCTCCTTGAGTGCTCTCCTTATTATACCTTCCAAAGCAGTACCCACAAAATCTCTTCTGGGGCTGGCATTTGATTCCCTGCCACCGTGACCGGAGACGTTCGGGCAATCCAATGATCCCTGGAAAAAGCCGAAACCAGCAAGTTTCAATCTATATTCAATAAATTATTTCTTTGACCTGGATTTGTCAACTCACTGAAGGAAATAGGGGCGAATCCGCGGAGGATCATTTGCAAGCATGGAGCCTACTGAGGGCTGCTGCCACGACCTTGAATTCATTTTCCTGGATGGTCCTAACATCCAGTAGAACGGTATCTCTTTCAACTCTCGCAATAATCGGAGGATGGTAGGATCTAAGCCATTCCTCTATATCGTGGGCAGACATCTTTTTCGGGGTGAGGGTCAGTAAAGAGGTGGGTAGCTCCTGCGAGGGCAGGGCTCCACCCCCGATCCTGGAGAACCCTTCAGTTACTGTGATTGAGTAGTTTTGAGACTCCCTCATGTTCACCAGCCTAACCAAGCGGCGGGCCCTGTTTCTTAGTACCCTGTGGTCCTGGCAAATCATCCTGAGGGTGGGAATCTCTTCCAGTGCATTCCTCTCATCCCTGTAAATACGCAGGGTTTCCTCCAGGGCTAACAGGGTTAGCTTATCGATCCTCAACGCCCTGCTGAGCTGGTTGTTTCTGATCTCTTTCAGCAGGTGCTTCTTGCCCAGGATAATACCGGCTTGGGGTCCACCCAGCAACTTGTCCCCACTGAATGTAACGATATCAATCCCTTGAAAGAGGACTTCCTGTGCAGTGGGCTCTTTTGAGATACCATACCTGCCAAGCTCTATCAGGCATCCGCTACCAAGGTCTTCCATGACAGGTATGCCGTGCCTCCTGCCCAGGGAGACAAGGGAGGCGGTATCCACGTCCTCTGTAAATCCGACAATCTGAAAGTTGCTCCTGTGGACTTTCAGCAAGAGGCCGGTCTCAGGGCTGATCTTTTCTTCGTAGTCGTAAAGGTGGGTCTTGTTTGTGGTACCCACCTCAACCATCTTGGCCCCGCTCTTCCGCATCACATCGGGGATTCGAAATGAGCCCCCTATCTCCACCAACTGGCCCCTGGACACGATCACCTCGCGGCCCTTGGCCAGGGTTTCAAGGGCCAGGAGTACTGCGGCGGCGTTATTGTTAACCACCATGGCTGCCTCCGCAGAGGTCAAATCCATCAGGAGTTCTTCCACGTGTACATAACGGCTGCCCCTCTTGCCGAATTTCAGGTCGTACTCGAGATTGCAATAGCATCGACTCAGGCTGGCAAGCCTTTGAACCACCCTTTCAGCCAAAAGGGATCTTCCAAGGTTGGTGTGTACTATGACCCCCGTGGCATTTATGACGTGACCAAGGCTGGGGCGGTCCAGGGCCTTTATCCTCTCAAGCACAAGTTCCGCAACAGCGGTGATCTCGAGCCTAGAGGGTTCAATTGCCCTGTTTTCCGTCCCTATGGCGGATCTCAATTCATCCAAGACTTGGTTAATGGCCTTGATGATGACACTGCGGGGGTATCTCGAAGCCAGGCCGAGGATATCGGGATGGCTCAAGAGGCGGTCCACCGAGGGAATTTTCCTGTAATACTCAGTCTTGTCAATAGTCACCGATCATAATCTCCCTCACCAGAGAAATTGGGGAATATGCTTGCCCGCCACGCTCGTGTTGGCTGCGAGCCTGAGTGCCAGGCCTGACCTTCCGCCGTCTGAGCCACTGGGAAAATTTTATTGCAAAATCTGTCCACTGTGATAAAAAATACATAAATGGTGGGTGTAGCTCAGCCGGTAGAGCACTGGGTTGTGGCCCCAGTTGTCGTGGGTTCGAGTCCCATCACTCACCCCATTGCCGGACAAGCAGGGAGGGAGCGAGGTTTTCCCTCCTTTTCTTTTCGGCGCTTGTCAACCATTACCGCCGCCTAGGGGCAACTTCTA
>JAFDIC010000409.1 GCA_019308525.1 Deltaproteobacteria bacterium | reverse complement strand
TCGTTGTCAAGGGGGCGGAAGGTTGCGAGGTGTTCAGAAAGGAAATCATGGAATCGTCTCCGCCCTACGAGCTCGATACGGAGCGGCTCTGCAAAGAAACGGTTTCCCTTTGCAGTACTTTGTTGGAGGAATCTCCTCATGTAGGGGCAATTTTGCTGGAGTGTACCAATCTCGCCCCCTATCGTGATACGCTTGCAAAGAAGTTCTCTTTGCCGGTATTCGATGTCACGCATCTCGCCAATTTGATCTATGCGGGAGTAAGTACGGTATAGCGTCACGTCCACCCCTTCTTGGAACAAGGAAAACCGGATTGTGACCAACAAAGGGATTGTTTTCCAACTGCAATAGACGATGGTGAAACAATTTGACAGAGAAAAACCCCTGATTCACGTGGATAAGGCATCCGTAGTCTTCCGAACCGGCCAGTCGGCTGTTCGTGCGTTGGATGAGTTATCCATAGATATCTACGAGGGGGAGTTCATTTCAATTATCGGGCCTTCGGGGTGTGGGAAGAGCACTTTTTTGAATATCTTGGGCGGCCTTGTAAAACCGGTAGGGGGCCGGATCCTGTTTCAGGGCAAGCCTATCGATTATCAGAACCAGAGAGGGCGTCTCGGTTATGTCTTTCAGGAAGCCGTCCTTCTTCCATGGCGGAATATTATCGATAACATCCTGCTTTCTATCGAAGTTCTCGGTATCAACCGCAACAGATACAGGGAAAAGGCCCAAGAGCTCCTTGACCTTGTCGGTCTTTCAGGGTTTGAAAAGGCCTCCCCGAACCAGCTTTCAGGCGGCATGAAGCAGAGGGCCTGTATTGCACGAGCCCTCATCCTGGACCCAAGCATTCTCCTCATGGACGAACCTTTTGGTGCTTTAGACGAAATTACCAGGACCCGGATGAACGAAGAGCTTCAGGATATATGGCTGAAAACCGGGAAGACCGTCGTTTTTGTCACCCACAGCGTCAACGAGGCGGCTTTCCTTTCGGATCGGGTCGCTGTCATGTCTTCCCGGCCCGGGCGACTAATTGCAACGGTCGACATTCCTTTTCCGAGAGCTAGGAAGATGGATCTCCTGTCTGATCCTCAGTTCATAAAGATTACAAAACAACTCAGGGGCGATCTTTATGGAAGCTATCAGGGATGATGAGAGATGAGAGGGAATAGTCGAAGGCAAGATATCACAGAGATTGTCAAGCAGTACTCTTGGTCGGCTGTAATAACGGTGATATTGATTATCCTCTGGGAGATCGGAGTCCGGCTGTTACACGTCCCGGACTTCCTGCTTCCACCTCCAAGCACGATATTGATCACCCTGTTTCATGTGTATCCTCTGATACTGCCACATGTATGGGTTACGCTTTCCGAAGCCGTCGTCGGCCTCATCCTGTCCGTGGTCATTTCAATCAGCATGGCCTTTGGTATTGTCTATTACAAGATACTGGAAAGGACCTTATATCCCTACGCCGTTGTCATGAAAGTTATTCCCATTATCTCCATCGCTCCCCTCTTGACCGTATGGTTTGGAAATGGCTTTCTACCGAAGGTACTCACGGCGATTCTCGTCTCCTTCTTCCCTATCCTTGTCAATACCATCACAGGACTCCAGTCTGCGGATGCAAACATGATTCGATTGATGAATTCGTTGTATGCTCCCAAGTTCATGATCTTCACGAAGATTCGCTTCAAATATTCGTTACCATATATCTTTGCCGGTTTGCGGATCGCTTCTACCCTTGCGCTGATCGGTGCGATAGTGGGAGAATTCGTGGGAGCGGATAGAGGAATAGGGTTCTTCTTGATTATGTCGATGTCTGACCTGGAAGTGGCACGGGTCTTTATGGGCGTGTTCTTCTGTACTCTGATCGGTTTGGGACTCTTCTCAACAGTTGTTGTTATCGAAAAATATGCTATCCCCTGGCATGTATCGAGACAATAAGCTTAGACAGGCACCAAGTTCCACACAAAGAGAGGAGGAGAAAGATGGGAGAGAGTAAAGAGAGGAGGCCGAAGATGGGAGAGAGTGAGGAAAGGAGAAGAGGAATGGGAAAGAAAGGATCTATCGTTTTGAATGTCATTGGGTTCGTCACAGTCTTCTTGTTCACGTTCTGTGCTGTGCCGCAATCGTCCCATGCCGCTGAAAGGGTAAAGATCCGGTTCAACTGGAAGGTTGGCGCTCCCCAGGTTGTCTACTTCTTGGCTAACCAAAAGGGATGGTTTCAAGAAAAGGGGTTGAACGTTGAAATGACTTTGGGTACCGGGAGTATGGATTCGGTGAAGCTGACGGCTGTGGGGGAATTTGATTTGGCTGAGGCCTCGGCCGGTGCTTTGCTCAAAGGGCTAACCAAGGGGCTGCCCCTTCAGGCTGTAGCGATGATTTACCAAGATAGTCCTTCCTGCTTTATGGTACTCGAAACGTCTGAGATCAAGACACTCAAAGACATCGTGGGAAAGAGGGTTGGCATCAGGCCTGCGGGCGCCATCTTTCCCGAATACCTGGCGTTGCTAAAGATCAACCATATCGATCGCTCCAGGGTTAAAGAAGTGGTGATCGGAACCGGAGATGCCCCGCTGTTTGTGGGACAGATAGACGTCCTGCCGAACTATATCCAGGAAAAGCCACGATACGAGCGTAAGTTTGGAAAGAAACTCCGTTTGCTGAGGTTCAAGGATTATGGGCTCAACCTGTACGTGACCGCGATCATTGCGAAAAGGTCAACTATTGCCGATCGGCCTGAGATGATAAAGAAGTTCGTCAGTGTCGTCTCCAGGGGCTGGAATTACATAGCCGACAATCATGAGGAGGAAGCGGTCGATGCCCTGCTGGAGAAATACCCGGAACTTAACCGCCAAGGCCTCTTGGACGAACTCAACATCTTCCTGGGGCTTACCGCGAATCAGGACACAAAGAGGAACGGATGGGGGTACATGACACTTCAAAGATGGCAGGAGACCATCAGCACATTACGTGCTCAGGATGTTCTGAAGAAGGATGTGGACCCCGCTCTGTGTTTTACCAATGCCTTTGTGTCAGAGAACTGATTGCTGTTTTGTTGCAGGAAATGGCGCCAGTGGTTCGGTATGATTCTCTCCCATCGAGTGGTCCATTTCCATGTTTGCCGTAAAGGAGAAGGGGGCGGGGTTTGCTCTCGCGTTCCAGTGCCTTGTGATTCGAGGGATCGGACAACTCGGAGCCGGTTGCAAACGGGCCAGACAAGGAAACCGGCCCTTGAGAAGTGAGGATCGGAAAACCGTGAGCGCCGGAGGCCGGCTTTTCGTGCTGGCTGACGCTCAAGACGGGACCTGCCCCGGTCCCTCCTCTCCTTTTCTAGAATCGACGGACCGTCTGTCCAGCCGTGCTTCCTTTCTTCGTGTGGTCCTGTTGTTACAGGGCCATGGAGTTCTCCTCCTTTTCCTCATGGTTAGTCGAGGCTGCACTTTAGGGCTGCACTTTTGGCTTGACATCATATCCGCGAAAATATAATGACCGTTACAAGGGGGGAATGTAGATCCACCAAGGAGGCGCCGGAACTTCTCAAGACTCAAGATATCTAACCGTGCAATGCGGAACA
>JAFDIC010000408.1 GCA_019308525.1 Deltaproteobacteria bacterium | reverse complement strand
TTTAGATGAGAAGGAGGCATGGGAAATGAAAAAGTTCAGTGTCTTAGGTCTGTGTGCATGTCTGGTGATTCTTTTTACCGCGGCGCCCGGGCAGGGAGCCGACGTCTCGAAGGGTCTGAAAATCGGGGCGGCAGGGCCCTTTACCGGGGCTGCTGCGGCGCCGGGGATGGAGATTTTCAATTCCATTAAGATAGCCATCGACGAAAAGAACGCAGCTGGCGGCATCAAGGGTGTTAAGGTCAAGCTCATCATGGGTGATGATGCCGGGGATGCAGCCCAGGGAGTCAACGTGGCGGAGAAATTCTGCGCGGACAAGACCATGTACGGTGTCATAGGTCCGCCCATGAGCAACGTGGCCGAGGCTACCCTGCGCATCTACGGCGGCTGCAACCTTACGTGCATCACCACGGCCGCATCAAAACCGGCACTGACCGAGAAGGGGTACGAGCATTTCTTCCGTGTCAATGCAAGGGATGATGCCCATGGGCCGGCAGTGGGATACTTTATTGCAAAGGACCTCGGAGCCAAGAGCGTCTACGTCTTGAACACCAAGGACACCTACTCCCAGGGATATGCGGACCAGGTGGTTGCCACCCTGAAAAATCTGGGCGTGACCAAGATATGGAGAGATACCATAGTAGCCGGGGCAAAGGACTTCTCCGCGGTCCTGACAAAGGTAAAGGCCCAGGCGCCCGATCTGGTCCTGGTTGGGGCGAAGGCAGCCCCGGATCACGCGGTTATTGTGCGCCAGATGAGAGAGCTTGGTATCAAGGCCGTCTATTTCGGGTCAGAGGGTGCCAGGGACCTCAAGGACTTCATAGAGGCATCTGAAGGTGCCGCCGAAGGGGCATATCTCAATCATTTCGCCCCTGATATCTACAAGATCCCGGAGGCTGCCGGCTATGTCAAGGCCTATGAGAGCAAGTACGGAAGCCTCAGCGGGTTCGGTCCTCCAGCATACGAGGCCACAAACATCCTTCTGGCAGCGATGGAAAAGGCCGCGGCAGACGGGGAGATTACTCGCGAGGAAGTAAGGAGGTACGTGGCTGCCACCAAGAACTACAGGGGCATACTGGGTTTTCCCATAACCTTTGACAAAAAGGGAGACCTGAAAGGAGGGGCCACTTACATCTTCAAGGTCGTGGGCAAGGGCTTCAAGCTGGTAAAGGTGGCAAAGGGTGAATAGAGCACCGATGGGCTTCTAACAGCCTTTTTGCGGCATGACCCCGGTGGGAAAGGCATGGCGTGACAAGTCTTTCCCACCTTTTGTTTGATCACAGGATGAGACCCTCGAAAAGTGCCAAATCTTGTTCAAGATCAGGGAAGGCGAGAATTTCAACCGCACAAATACACTGCGTATTTTGAGGGCTGGAATTTGAGCCTGACGCAGGTACTGGGCAAAAGGGGCGGTTGTTCAAGGGTCTCAGGATTTTGGATATGGACCTGATCCTAGAGCAGCTACCTCAACAACTCGTCAACGGGATAACAATCGGGGGCGTGTATGCCCTTATAGCCCTGGGTTACACCATGGTATACGGCATACTCTACATGCTCAACTTTGCCCATGGCGAAGTATACATGATCGGCGGGTTTACGGGATGGTGGGTCCTTCACCTATTGACAAGAAGCCATGGCCCGGTCGTAAGTGGTTTCGTAGTGATAGTGCTGATGATCCTCGTTGCCATGGCCGTGACAGGGTGCCTGGGAATGGTCATAGAGCGCCTGGCCTATCGCCCCCTGAGGAAGGCGCCGAGGATGAACCTGCTCCTCAGCGCCCTGGGGGTGTCCATCGTCCTCCAGAACCTCGTGCTGAGGTTCCAGGGGGCAGAGATACGTTTCTTCAAGACATCCGCCCTTATTCCCAAGTGGCTCCAGGTCTTTGAGATAGGTGGGGCTGTGGTATCGTTCATGAGGCTGCTCGTGATTATCGTGTCCCTGATCCTCATGGCGGCCCTTACATGGTTCGTAAAGCGCACCAAGATGGGAAAGGCCATGCGTGCAACTGCCCAGGATACCGAGGCGGCAACCTTTATGGGAATCAACGTCAACAGGATCATCCTGCTCACCTTTTTGATAGGATCCGCCCTCGGAGGAGCGGCAGGTACATTGGTTGGACTGCTGTTCACCCAGGTGGACTATTATGTTGGCTACGCAGCAGGCCTCAAGGGATTTACCGCGGCCGTACTGGGCGGAATAGGCAATATTCCCGGCGCGATGCTCGGGGGGTTTATCCTGGGCATGGTGGAAACCCTGGGGACTACCTTCATCTCTTCGACCTACAAGGACATCATCGCCTTCATAGTCCTCATCCTTGTGTTGATTATCCGCCCCTGGGGCATCATGGGAGAGAAGGAACCGGAGAAGGTCTGAAATGCCGAACATTGGTTGGACCAGGAAAAGGATAGGGGATATTCCTGTAGGGACCCTTGGACCTATACTGGCCGTGGTCATTATCATCCCCTTCATCATGCCGAGTAACTACTGGATCCGCATCGCCGGCAACGCCGGCCTCTGGACGATGCTGGCCCTCGGGTTGAACGTGGTTGCAGGGTTTGCAGGCCTGCTGGACCTGGGTTACGTCGCCTTCTATGCCATTGGTGCCTACCTGTACGCACTGCTCTCTTCAGGTCACTGGGACATACATCTGCCTTTCCTGTTGGTTTTGCCGATCTGCGCCCTGCTAGCCTCCGGGTTCGGCTGGGCCCTGGGCTCCACCTCCGTGAGGGTGAGGGGAGATTACCTGGCCATCGTCACCCTCGCCTTTGCCCAGATCCTGAGGCTCCTCCTGCTCAACCTGGATCGTCCCGTGAATATCACCGGGGGACCAAACGGGCTCGTGGATCTTGACTATGCCAGGATATTCGGCTTCACCTTCAGGACCGTTACTCAATACTATTACCTGATCCTTTCACTGGCCCTGCTCGTGGTGCTGGCTTCTTACAGGCTGAAGCGCTCCCGGCTCGGCAGGGGGTGGGAGGCCATAAGGGAGGATGAGCTGGCGGCAAACGCCATGGGAGTCAATGTCACCTACATGAAACTGCTGGCCTTTGGTATCGGGGCCGGTATAGCGGGGGGAGTCGGGGCGGTGTTTGCCTCCTGGCAGGGAGGAGTATTCCCCAACAACTTTGACTTCCCCCAACTGGTGACCGTGTATTGCATGCTCATCCTCGGCGGGGTGGGGAACATATGGGGCGTTATTCTGGCGGCCATCCTCCTCTCCATCCTGCCGGAAGCCCTGAGAGAGTATGGCGCCTACAGGATGATCGGTTATGGCCTGCTACTTGTCATCCTTATGGCGGTTCGTCCACAGGGACTCCTTGGTGAGATCACCCTGTTATCCTTCAGGCGAAAAAAGGAGGAAGGGGAAGAAATAAGGGAACTGAAGTCCGCTGAGGAGCTCTTCTACGGGGAGGGGAGCAGGGATTTTGTGAAGCCCCTCAAGAGAGGCGGGTTGAAAAGGGACCGGGTGCTCCTGGAGCTCCATGAGTTGACCAAGGATTTCGGGGGGCTGCGGGCGGTGAACATGCTTTCCCTGGAAGTACGCGAGGGTGAGATCGTGAGTATCATAGGGCCGAACGGCGCAGGGA
>JAFDIC010000407.1 GCA_019308525.1 Deltaproteobacteria bacterium | reverse complement strand
CACCTCTAATCCTTCCCTCTTCTGCGATAATCAACCGTCCCGTTTTTTCCACCGAGTCAAAGATCGTGTCTTTGTCAAGGGGCACGATGGTACGGGGATCGATGACTTCAATATCAATATCCTCTTGACCTAGCTCCTGGGCAGCGTTCAGTGCCTCATAGACCATAAACCCGAAAGCGACCACGGTCGCATCTTTTCCTTTCTTTCGAATTACCGCCTCACCGAACGGAATGGTGTATTCCTCTTCCGGCACTTCACCTTCGATGCCCCCGAAAATCAATTTTTTGTGTTCAATAACCATTACCGGATCATCACTCCGTATGGCTGACTTCAAGAGACCCTTGGCATCATAAGGTGTGGAAGGTTCAACAAGGATAAGACCAGGGGCCTGGATAAACTGGGACTCCAGGGACTGAGAATGGCCGTAAGCCATCCGCAGCCCGGCACCCACAGCGGTTCGGATGGTTACCGGCACATGATGTTGATTTCCGGTGATGTAGCGCCATTGAGCAATATGGTTGCAAATCTGGTCCATGGCCAGCATGGCGAAATCCATAAACATCAGCTCAAGAATCGGCCGCATCCCATTGAGGGCAGCCCCCATTGCCACACCCGTGATGGCATTTTCGGCAATAGGTGTATTCAGCACCCTTTCCTCTCCAAATTCGTCCACTAATCCGGCAGTCTGGCCAAAGGCCCCGACCCGTACGTCTTCTCCGAGCACAAAGACACTGGAATCACGACGCATTTCCTCAGCGATTGCCTCGTTAAGAGCCTGCATGTAACTTATTTTCCTGGCCATCATAGTATCCCCTTTTCTGAATATACGTCTTCGAATAAGTCTTCCATGGTTGGATCAGGTGCCGCGAAGGCTTCTGCCACGGCTTCATTCACTTCGGCCTGAATCTCTTTCCTGAGCTTCTGATCCTCCTCAGATGTCAGTATCCCCCGATCCAGGAGCTTCTTCTGACACAGGTCTATAGGATCTCTCTTTCTCCATTGTTCCAAGTCCTTTGGATCCACGTAAGTGCCGGGATCGCCTGTAAAGTGTGTAGCCATGCGAAATGTCTTATACTCAACCAGATAAGGCCCATTGCCCCCGCGGGCATGCTCCACAGCCCTTTGTGCGGCCTCATAGGTGATCTCGATATCCTGACCCTCAACGATCTCGTAGGGGATGCCGTACCCTGCTGCCCTGGGTGCCACATCTTCGGTAGGATAATGGTCTCGCATGTAGGAAAGTTCACAAAACTGATTCGTGCACACTGCAAATACAACCGGCAGATTCCAAAGAGCGGCCATGCACATGGATGGGTGCGCATCCGCCTGATTGCAGGTGCCTTCACCCACAAAGTACAGGGTGACCTGATCAAGGTTACGCATTTTGGCTGCCAGGGCGGTCCCCACTGACATGGAAAAATCCGCTCCCAGGCTTGAAACCAGGCCGGGGATATTCACCTTTCGGTCACAAAGGTGTAAGGCACCTTTCCCTTTGCAGGGACCTGTCTTCTTACCCAGATATTCCGCCCAAATGTCCTTTGCCGTCATGCCCTTGCCGATAAATTCACCTACTCCCCTGTGGGTCCCAAACAGAATATCTTCTTCTCTTAGGGGGCCTGTGACGCCTACGGACACGGCCTCCTGCCCCGTGCCAAAATGGCCCATCAATTGAATTTTTCCTTCCTGCAAGAGTCTTCCGTGCGTTTCTTCCATTGTCCTAACTAGAATCATCTTGCGATATAATTCCAAGATCTTTCCATTCTCTAAAGGCATCTACTCCCTCCTTTCTGGTCAATCACTTTCGTCTTTGCCCTGTTTGGCCTGGCCAGGCAGTGCACTTGCGGAAAGGTTCCCCGCAAATGTCTGTTCACGACTCGCTTCCGTCCACCATGGGGCCCCTGTATTCCCTGAACCTTCACATACCTTTTGCTACACAAGACATAATGAGCGGGCCTCTCGAAATATCATATTCATCCACTGTGCATATTTAGGTCAATAGCGAAAATTCGTCATTTTTCTTCACAATTATGTACGGTGCGCGGTCTCCTCTTCCAATGTCTGCCCCAAGCTTCATTCAGTCTAAATAAACCTTGACAATTGTTTATCATAATTTTAGCATTACTCTGAAATTGCAGTACATTCTCCACAAAACTTTATTGTTATATCCAATTCAAATCAGCATCAGCATTTGGGGAAACAACCTTGCACTGTATTCCAAACAATCTGGACATTTGCGAAATCGGAAAAAGATAAGAAAACAGCTCAACCAGCCATACAAGTGTCGGCCTCCGAGAGGCTGGACCCCCAAAAGAAACCGGGATGGTTTGACCTTGGTAGATCTTAGCACTCAAGACCTTGAAGAGGTCCTTCTGGTAGGCCACAGGGCATTTGAGTTCGACAAGCTTGACCAAATGCGGAGCTGGGTCCTTCACGTCTTGAAGGAAACCTTGAGAGGAGAAAAAAGCAATTTTTTCTTAGTTCAAGGCCTGGAACAGAAGGTGGACTTTTCTAGGGTTGTCACTCTGGGGATCGAGGAAAAATTCTTACGTCAATATCGTCAATACTACCATCAGCTAGACCCATTTGCTAAGACGCTATTGGTAGATAATCCCCCTGTCTTGACTACCGACGCACTTATTTCTTACAAAAGTCTAGTGCGAACCGAGTATTACCATGATTTTCTCAGACCTCAATCCATTCACTACCAGATGGTCATTTACTTGAAATCTCTCAATAAGGTATTGGGTATTGTTGCCTTGTTCCGTCCGAAGAACGAGTCCAATTTTTCCGCTGTGGATAAGGCCAAGGCCGAACTGATGGCCCCGTACCTGGCCGGGGCACTGGAAAAAACCATCATCTCGGAAAAGCTCATTGACCGCGAATGTGTTATCGATTCTATCATCCCCGACCTGCCTTACGAAGGCATCGTGATTCTCAACGACTCCTTCGAGCCAGTCTATTATAACGAAAATGCTGTTAGTATACTGTCTAACCTGGACAAGAGTGGGAGAAACTACAGGGCACTTCTAGGCCCTCTTCCCAAGGAGATTTATGTGCGCTGCAAGGAATTGGTGACCTGCGCTAAACGGGAAGGAAGCGCGGAGCTTCACCAATGTCGTTTCGACCTGCCTTCCGTCGGCACTAGAGAAAAGATTTCTATCGATCTACGCCTCATATTCCGCTTAGAGGCCCCGCTATTCTTGCTCTGCCTGGAACCTGAAGGGCGCATGTTGTGCTTGTCCAACGTGTTAAGGGAACAGGGATTGACCGAACGAGAACTTGACGTTGTTTTTCTTCTATCAAAGGGACTTAAAAACTCCGAGATTGCTCAAAGACTGTTCATCAGTCCATATACTGTCGATAATCATCTCAAGTCCATATACAGAAAAGTGGGCGTCAAGAACCGCACCAGCCTTGTCCACCGATTGATGCATTACAGCCCGGCAAGGAATTGAACGCCGGGTCACATCTTAACGGGCTGTTGCCCAAATCTTTTCCGCTCCACCCATTTATGCCAAAAGAAAATAGCGCTCATGGTATTTGCTGTTGTGGTCCCTGGAGGTCTTTTCTCAAGGCTCAATCAAATTCCT
>JAFDIC010000406.1 GCA_019308525.1 Deltaproteobacteria bacterium | reverse complement strand
GTGTTCGGGGCCCCTGTGGCCAATGCCATGCACGCCCAATCAGCGGTGAGGTGTGCCTTGGAGATCCAGAGGCGTATTTCAAGGCTGAATGGAGAAGGGAAGTTCGGGGAGGATGGCATAAAGGTCGGCATAGGAATCAACACCGGGGAGATGGTTGCAGGCAACCTCGGGTCCCCGAGGAGAATGGAATACACGGTCATAGGGGACAATGTGAACGTGGCCTCGCGAATCACCTCCATTGCCAAGGAAGGCGAGATACTGATCAGTGGCAGCACGTACGATCTCGCGGTGGATGGCGGTGAGTTCCGGTTTGAGGAGATGGGCCGGGTCACGGTGAGGGGGAGGAGCGAAGGGGTCAGGATTTACAAGGTCGTGGGTTCAGGAAAAGAGGAAAGCTAGGGCATGAAACATAGAACCGCAAGTCGTTCAAGGACCTTTTTGGTCTTGTGCATCATGCTTATGTGGTTCCCGTGGACGAATGGTTGTATCCCGGCCGTGCCCGACAGGGGCAAGGGCTTGTCCACCCCGACAGGGAAGAAAAGGGGCATGACTTTCCGCTCGGATGATTATGTAGTTTACAGGTTAGAAGGGTGGGAGACTCCAGCGGATCTGGCGAAAATATTCCTGGGCGATCAGAGTAAGGCATGGATCATTGAAGAGGAGAACAAGGATGTGCCCTTTGAGAAAGGGAGACACGTAGTCATACCTTTGAGGGAGGAAGAAAAAGGAGGTCTTAGACCTGAAGGGTACCAGGTCGTCCCCATCCTTCGCTACCATAGGTTTGGGAAGAACTGCAATTCTCTCCTTTGTATCTCTCCTCGGTGCTTTGAACTACAAATGAGATATTTGAAAGATCATGCTTACAGAGTAATAACATTGCACGAGATGAAGGGGTTTCTGACTTACCGCAGGAGGATCCCTGAAAGGTCAGTGGTGATAACGATAGATGACGCCGACAAGTCTTTCTACGAGATCGCTCTCCCCGTCCTGAACAAGTATGGTTTCAAGGCCGCCCTTTTCATATATACTGATTTCATAGGCGGGTCCGTCAACGCACTGACCTGGGATCAATTACGGGAAATAAAGGCCCTGGGTTTTGAAATCGGTTCCCATGGGGTATCCCGCGGAAGCGTGACAAAGCAGAGACCCGGAGGGGATGAAAGCGGATCATTGGAGAGGGTGGAAAAGGAGTTGGTTGAGTCCAAAAAGGTGATTGACCGGAACCTGAACCAAGATACGGACCTCCTGGCATACCCCGTCGAAAAGACCAGCCCAATAATCTTACTAATGGCCGAAAGAGCGGGTTACAGAATCGGTCTTACGGATCAACCGGGCAGCAATCCATTTTTCGCAGACCCGATGTCATTGAAGAGGCATCGGGTCACAAGGGAGGACATGGGGAAATTTATAGCCAATCTTACTGTGTTTAAGATGTTTTCCTTGCGTGAGGACAGTGGTGATAATTAGGCGCTTTATACTTGTTGGCTCCCTTCTTCTGTTGCTGAATGCCTGCGCAACCGGGAGGCAAATACTGGCACCTCTTGAAAGGCCTGGAAAGAGGCTCGCAGCGGAATACCTTGCCAAGGCCGAGAAGTACGAACAAGAAACCAATCTGGTGGCGGCCTACAGGTATTTCAAGTTGGCCCGGACGGTTTCTCCCCACAAAAGGGAAGCCATCGAAGGATGCAGCCGTCTTGAACAAAGACTGCATCACCTGGCCAAGGCCCATTACAAGAGGGGGATGAGATACCAGAGGCAAGGGAAATACGGCCGGGCCAGACAGCAGTTCCTGGTCGCACTCAGGCTGATGCCGGACTACGGTGAAGTTATCAAGATGTTCACCGAGAGAAAGAGGTTGAGGACAAAGAGGTACGCTGTTCACGTCATACGGTCGGGAGAGACCCTGTCCAAGATCGCAGAGATCTACTACGGTGACCATACCAAGTTCCCCATAATAGCAGAATTCAACAATATAACCGATGTGACAAGGATAAGGAGGGGGCAGAAGCTGAAAATCCCGGAGGTCGAGGGACTGAAATTCCTGGTAGGGAAGCAGGAAATAGAGGCGGATCTGCAGTATTTCTATGACAAGGAACAGTGGGACTGGGAGAGTTCCCTGCTGGAGAGCGGAACGCCTCCTGTTGCGGAGGATTCAATTGCGCTGCAGATCGCCTTTTTCAGGCATCATGGGGAAGAACTCTTTGAGAAGGGAAGGTATGTGGAGGCCGCCGAGGAGTTTCGCAAGGTCTTGGAGAGGGATCCAGGGGACGATAAGGCGCTTTCCTATGTAACAAGGGCCCATTTGCTGATAGGAAAGAGCTTCCTGGAGAAGGAGCATTACTTGATGGCCCGCGAAGAGTTCAAGAAGGCCCTTCGATATGATGAGCACTGTTCTGAGTGCCGCAGATATATCAAGGAAAGCGAGGTCCTTTACAAGGAATACCATTACAAGAAAGGCATGAAATATTATGGAGAGGAGAAACTAAAGGAAGCTATCAGGGAATGGGAGCTGGTAAAGAAGATTGATCCGGACTACAAGAGGCTGGGGTACCTGATACAAAAGGCGGAAAAGATCCTAGAAAGACTCGAAGAGATTAAACAGTCAAGTCAAGTCGGTGGAAGGAATGGGCCCCTGCCGGTGGAAAAGACGGGAGAGACAAAGTAGGGAGCAACGCGGTAAGGGCCCGGCTCCTGTATCACTTTGTCCTTAGTAAGACGTAAACGGCCCCCGCCCCTCCATCGTAAGGTCTTGCGGTTGCGAAGGCGAGGACGATTTTTCTCACCGGACCGCGGCTTAGCCATCTTGGCAGACCCTCCTTCAATACCGGAAAACTGTCCGGTGAGTTAAGACCCCTGCCGTGGACTATGAGAACGCACCTTCGTCCCAACCTCTTGCTCTTGATGATGAAATCCCTGACCGCCCTTTCGGCCTCTTGTTTGGTAAGGCCGTGTAAATCAAGATAGTCCTGGACAGGCACTTGTCCCATCTTGAGGCGTTTCATCAATTTCTTGCTGAAGCCCTTGACCGAACCCTCCATATATTCATCACTGAAAGAGATGTCCATCTCAATAGTCCCGTCAAGCAGCTTGTGAAGATGCTCAAGGACCTTTTCCCTATCGTTGGGCGGGGGATGTAAGGGCCTGGAATGGGCTTGAGGGGTTTTGAGTACCCTGCTCTTGGATGTATCCAGGGGGGTGACGTCGGAAAGTGCCCTCAGGAAATAGTCCTCCTCATCCTCAACCCTATCGGGTATGTTGGATTTGTCGGCCCCGTCAGACTCGATTCGCCTTTGACACGATTCAATCCTTTTGCGCAAATCCTTAAAGGCAGGATTGAATAGGTCTTCTTTTTTCTTCTTTGTTCTCATTTTGCCTGGATGAGGAATGCCATGGGGCCTGGCAACGAGCAATAAAACTTGATTTTAAAAAAATTATAACATATATACACATTGTGCCACAGGGTGCATGCGATGTATGAAGCGCTGGGAGGACAACCTGTTTTGAATGGGCTCCGAGCGGCTTGAAGAATCTTGCACATGTCCCCGGAGAGGGATCATGCCGAGGATAGACGATTACAAACAGGCCTTGGAATTAGGGAGAAAAGAGCT
>JAFDIC010000405.1 GCA_019308525.1 Deltaproteobacteria bacterium | reverse complement strand
TACCCCAGAAAGGGTGATGGGCTCGAGGCCAGAGTATGAAATCAGATTTCCGTTGAGTTCTATGCTTCCCGAATCAGGTCCCGCAGCGGAAAAAGCAACGGCAGCGAAAGTGCCGCCTTCTATGAAAAGGCTGTCGAAACCCGCATCTCCACCTTCAATGACCCCGCTTAGACTGCCCCCCTCTTGGAACACAAAGGTATCCGCATTATCAGGACCCCCGTGCAGGTTCTCTACACCGAAGAAATCCACGCTGCCCGCAAAACCCGCATCCGCACCCGTAATGTTCCATGTTGTTTCGTGGCCAAGGATCTTCAGGGTATCCCCGTCCCCCCCAGAGGAATCAAGAAAGCTGATAGGAAGTGTCTCAAGAAGATTTCCGAGACCCGGATCAATGGTAAAGGAATCCGCATCACCAGAACCAGTGATCTCCACCGCACTGGTCTCGGCAAGGGCCTGGCTTGCAAGGATGGAGAGATCATCATTGTCGATGAGTTTGAGGATTTCAACACCGTCACTATTATCCAGCAGGAGCGTAAGGTCATCCGCCGCGCCGCTCATGGTGTAGGAGAGATCAGCGGAGAGCAACAGTCTCGGCTCCAGGGGCTCCAGAAGAACCTTCCGTCGCCGCTTCCCGGCATCCTCCTCCTTTCTTTTTCTCAGTCTCCTGATGCGTCTGGCTAGACCCATGACTGACCTCCTTTGCATGCAACCCATGGTTGCCTCATTTCACTTCCCCTTCCCGCAGGGGAACATCCGGAAAACGGCAAGCGCTGACACGCAGAAAGGAGGAGGCGGTTAAGACGATCTGTCTCCGCAATAAAGTTGCAACTTGCCCCCTCTGTTGAGACGCTCACCAAATTCGGCCCAACAGTATTGATTACGGCTTCCACCGGCAGGCAGTACCCATTACCGGCTGAGGTTCTTCCTTTTTCCCGGACACTGCTCTTTAAACTGGAAAACTCTGGTGCTGCTAATCGATTGGGGTTATGGCCTGAGCTAGGTATCAGACCCTGATTAGCAAGATTAGACGGAGGATCGATTTCCCGAAGGATGCCTGGTGGCCATGGCGGTCCTTTCACAAAAACTGGAAAAAGAGATCCCCTTCGGCCCCTTCCTCATCCTAAAACTGATTGGAACAAAGACTTGACATATTGAGACTGCTGGAAAAAAAGGTTCATGTCAAGAAAAATCGGAATTTTCCTCATTTTTTTATGGAGAAAACCTTATCCCAGGTTTGCCAGACGAAAAGAGGGGGTGGACAAATGCGCTTCTACGGTGCAAATCCAGCAGGAATTGCCCAATTGCCTTCTACCCGGTTATCCCTTTGCCCTCGCCCTGCACGTTCCTCCTGCCATGGCTGCAAACACAAGTGTCTGCCCGTGGTCTGCTGGTCTTTCGCGACTGAAAGTCGCTCCTACCGGGGAAATGGTCATTCACGGTATCGGGCAGCGGAACGATTTGGGCAACAGGCTGTTAAGGCATGTAGCGGAGGTGGGATACAAAATCGAGACTGATGGTTATGAATGATGCCGCAAAGGGCGTAAAAAACCACCCGGTCAGGATATTCCTCAGGGTCCGCCTGCTGACCGTGTTGATACTCTTTATGATACCCACACCCAGGACAGCACCGACCACGGCCTGAGACGTTGAAACAGGGACACCGACAAACGAATAGATATGCACGGTAACGGCCTCGGCCAGAAGGACTACAAGGGCCGAAAAGGCGTCCAGCCGAACGAGCCCTTTGCCTACCGTGTCCATGACCCGCCTGCTAAAGGTCAAAATGCCAAATCCAATACTCAAGCCACCGAGCAGGGCAGCCGCAAATACACTTAGATAACCGGCCCCTACGAAAACGGCAGCCACATTGGCCACATTGTTCGCTCCAAGGGAATAGGCACCATAGGCCCCGGCAGTTATCAAGGACAGCCGCAAGAGGGCGTCTGACTGAAATAGGTTTATCCTTAGCCCGTTATACAGGGCGGCCAACAGCCTATAGAGAACGACCGCGATCACTACGGCTCCAATGGGAGTCCCGATCCAGCAGATCACCACTTTTCCCAGGCCCATTACGTTGATTTGCCTGTTAAGCAGACCGATTCCCAGAATGGCTCCCACGACGGCCTGGGAAGTCGAGACAGGGAGGCCCAAAACAGTCATTATGGTCACTGTGATCGCGGCTGCTAGAGACGAAAGGGCCGCATCCTTGAGGGTCAACTGTGTCAGCCCTTTAAGGGTCTCAATTCCCGCCTGGCCCTGCAACAAGGCCCCCACGAGGACAAAGACGGAAGCCAGAACCGCTGCGCTCCAGAACTTGATCATCCTGGATGTTACGGCCGAACCGATGACATTGGATGCATCATTCGCCCCGAGAGACCACCCGAGGAAAACTCCGCTTAATAGAGAAAGCATTATACCCGTCTTTTCATGCTAATTATGTTGATTCGCTTGGATACCCGGTCAGCCTGGTCAGCGATCTCACCCATATTGACTACCAGCTCCTTCAGTTGCAGTTTTTGAAAAGGGTCGAGATCAGAATCAAAGATCTTTGTGATGATACGGCGCTCGATATGGTCACAATGGCTTTCATTGTGGTCGATCGTGGAGACCAGGGCCCTGATTCCCTGATTTCTCTCAAAAAGTGCTTCAACCTGTTGAACCACAAGGTTACAACTCTCAAGGGAAACCCTGATCAGCTCCTTGATATCCAGGACAATGAAGTCGGGAATGGCCAGTTTCTGGGTCTTGATCATGTAGAGGAGCAATTCAAATATCCTTGGGATCTCATCTATTGATTCCAGGAGACCCATAATGTCTCCCCGGGATTCGGGTATCAGCGCCTTGCCATACATCAGCATCTTGATCTCTTCGCGGGTGTCATCAGCCTTTGATTCGAATTTGTGGGTCTGTTCCAACAGAAAGTCGAAATGCTCGCAGATTCCCCTGTCCAGGCAAGTATTTAGCGCCTCGTCAAAACGCTTCTCAGTCATTTTGAGATTGTCCAAATAGCTATGAATCAAGGACTCGATCTGTCGCTGTTTCTTGAATATAAACCCTAACACGTTTACCTCCAATGAAGATCCCGGCAAAAGGCTATTGGTTGGCCGATATCATGGGCTTCCACCGCAGGAAGCAATAAGATTGTTTGCGATGTTGGTTGCATAGACACTGATCCGTTTCAGATAGTCCATTAGTTCCCCTCACTTGTTTTCTTTTGAGTTCAGCAGCGGCGCCGGGGCCAGAGCTTTGTGCTGGAGCCTTTGTTTGATCAAGGGATAGATGAATGAAAAGAAGGCCAGCAACAACATGATCAACGCCAGCTTATCCTTGAGAAAAATAGTGTATCCGCCCATGATGAGGGCGCGCCTGTAATTCTCTTCCACCATCTTGCCCAGGACGATTCCCAGAACTACGGGGGCGACCGGATACCCGTACCTCTTGAAAACCCATCCCACGACACCGAATCCGATACAGGCCGCCACGTCGAACAAAGAACTACTCACAAGAGTATGGCAAAGTTTGCCAGTATTAGCGCCGAAAAGATGCCATAAACGATCTCAGGATTGTCCCTGAACAAGAGGGGGCCAGGCACCAGATCATGGAGCATAAAGGCCCCCAGCAAAACAGCGTCTGTGGCGCTTCCGGGGATACCCAGCGCAAGGAGCGGAACCAGTGCGCCGCCCACGGAGCTGCTGTTGGCCCCTTCTGCCGCGGCAACGCCTTCCAGGGAGCCCTTTCCAAACATTTCAGGCTCCTTGCTTGCACGCTTCGAAATATCATAGCTGATAAAAGCCGCAATAGTGGCGCCGGCCCCTGGAAAGATGCCTATGATGGTCCCTATTATGGAAGAGCGGAGGATGGTCCCCTTTATTCTCATGAAGTCCTTGAAAGAAGGCAGCTTATTGTCGATTTTCTCCAGGGCCCTGGAAACGCCGGTCCATTTTTCCACCTTTTCAAACACCACGCTTACCGCAAAAAGGCCAATAAGGGCCGGGATCAGAGTGAAACCATCGTATAGCAGGTCGGCTCCAAAGGTAAATCGAGAGACGCCAGAGATGGAATCAATGCCGATGGTCTTGATGAGCAAGCCGAAAAGGATGGCGATAAGGGCCTTTAGGATGTTGCCCCTCCCCATGGAAGCCACGGTGGCAAGGCCAAACAGCGCCAGCGCAAAGTAGTCTGCGGGACTGAACTTCAGGGCGATCCTTGCCAAGGGCACAGCGAAAAGAATGAGAATTGCAACGCCCACGGCACCACCGATCGTGGATGCAACCAGGGCGGTACCGAGCCCCTTCCCGGCCTTTCCCTGCCGGGTAAGGGGGTATCCGTCCATGGCGGTAACCGCTGCCGAGGGTGTGCCCGGGGTGTTGATAAGCACAGCCGTGATGGAGCCCCCGTAGTTGGCGGCAATGTATATGGAGGTAAGCAAGATCAGGGCCAGCCCCGGCGTCATGGTGTAACTGAAAGGGACCAGCAATGCCACGGCGGTGGATGGGGAAAGCCCTGGCATGGCGCCGGCCAGAATACCGAAGGTAACCCCCACCAGAATAATGATTATTGGTTTCCATCCCACCAGGGAGGCAAAACCCATCATCAAGCTGTCAAACAGTCCCATAACGCGGATTCCCCTGTTCAGAAGAAATCTTCAAAGTAGCCCAGGGGAAGCTGGATATACAGCAACCTGTAGAAAATCAGGTAAGAAAAAACCACCCATCCAACCGCCACCATGTATATTACGGTCTTCTTTTTGTAGGACAGGATATGCATCATTACCGCAAGGAACAGGAAAGAGCTTACGAAGTAACCCAT